>JBBRHH010000275.1:0-8018 GCA_038222915.1 Tepidisphaerales bacterium | reverse complement strand
GGGTGTGGACTTTGGGTTGCTCGCACCCAATGGAGAGATTCTGGGGAACCCGTACATGTATCGGGGGACGTTTACGCAGGGGGTGATGGAGCGGACGTTCAAGCGGGTGTCGCGCGAGCGGATTTTCAATGTGACCGGACTGCAGTTGATGGAGATCAATACGATTTTCCAACTGATCGCGCTGCGCGAGATGAAGTCGCCGATGCTGGATGTGGCCGAGTCGCTGCTCTTTGTGCCGGACCTGTTCAATTATCTGTTCACCGGCGTGAAGGCGAATGAGTTTTCGATTGCGTCGACCAGCCAGCTTTATGATCCGACACGCAAGGCGTGGGCGACGGATTTGATGGGGGAACTCGATATTCCGGCCAAGCTGTTTCAGAAGATCGTCCCGTCGGGGACGGTGCTGGGGAATTTGACGGACGCGGTGGCGGCGGAGTGCGGGGCGGGCCCGATTCCGCTGATTGCGCCGGCGTGTCATGACACCGGGAGCGCGGTGGCGGCGGTGCCGGCGAGCGTGAGCGGGGCGGAGAAGCCGGACTGGTGTTACATCAGCTCGGGGACATGGTCGCTGATGGGGGTGGAACTGAATCGGCCGGTGATCAATGAGAAGTCGCTGAAGTACAATTACACGAACGAAGGCGGTGTGGGCGGGAGCATCCGGTTCCTGAAGAACATCGTGGGGATGCTGCTGGTGCAGGAGTGCCGCAAGCAGTGGGCGAGCGAGGGGTATGAGCATGGCTATGGCGAGCTGGCGTCGATGGCGGAGGCCGCGACGCCGTTTCTGGCGCAGATCGATCCGAACCATCTGCCGTTTCTTGCGCCTGGGAATATGCCCGCGAAGATCGAGGCGTTTTGCAAGAAGACGGGGCAGAAAGAGCCGCACAGCCGGGCAGAGTTTGTGCGGACATGCCTGGAGAGTCTGGCGCTGGCTTATCGGCGGACGATCGAGGGCTTTGAAGACATCCTCGGTCAGCGCATCAACGTGATTCATATTGTGGGCGGCGGGTGCCAGAATACGTTGCTGAATCAGATGACGGCGGATGCCTGCGGGCGGACGGTGATCGCCGGGCCGGTGGAGGCAACGGCGGCCGGGAATATTTTGACACAGGCGATCGCGACAGGGGACGTGAAGGACCTGGGGGCGCTGCGGACGATCGTGCGAAATAGTTTTGATGTGAAACATTTTGAGCCCCGGAACAGCGGTGCGTGGGAAGCGGCCTACGCGCGATTTCAGGGCGTGGTGGGCGCGTGATTCTTGATGTTCATGTCCACATCGCCGCGTGCATGCCTGGGCATGGATTGATGTCGCAGAAACTTCTCCGGAGTATTCCGTTTCGATTCATGCAGTGGAAGTTTGGACTGCGCGGGGCGTCGGCCGCGACGGAGGTGGCGCTGTGCGAGAAGCTTGTGAAGACGATTGATGAGACGCCGAAGATCGATAAGGCCGTGGTGCTGGCGTTTGATGCGGTGCATGACGATGCGGGGCGGTTTGATGCGGACAATACGCATCTGTATGTCACCAACTCGTATGTGATGGAGGTTGTGGCGAAGCACCCGCGGACGCTGTTTGGGGCGTCGGTGCATCCTTATCGCAAGGATGCGCTCGAGGAACTGGAGCGGTGCATTAAGGGTGGGGCGGTGCTGCTGAAATGGCTGCCGATGGTGCAGGGATTTAATCCGGCCGATCCGCGCTGCTTTCCGTTTTATGAGATGTTGGCGCATTACAAGCTTCCACTGCTCAGTCATACGGGGGCGGAGAACTCGCTGCCGGTTTTGGATTACTCGACGGCGGACCCGAAGCTGCTGATTCCGGCACTGGACCGCGGGGTGACGGTGATCGCGGCGCATTGTGGGACCCGGCTTTGGCCGAGCGAGCCGGATTTTCTGCCGGATTTTATTCGAATGGCGAAGGAGTATGAGCACCTATACGGGGATACGGCGGCGCTCAATTTGCCGATGCGGTGGAAGGCGTTTGACGCGATTTTTGAGGATGAGACGCTGCGGAGCAAGATTGTTCATGGAAGCGATTGGCCGATTGTGCCGGTGGCTTATGTCGGGCGGCTTGGGGTGGGGGAATCGTTGCAGTTGATGGCGGAATCCAACTGGTTAAAGAGGGATGTCCTGATCAAGCATCGGTTGGGGTTTGATGATGCGTACTGGCAGCGGGCGGCGAAGGTGTTGGGGTTGTCCGAATAAATCTCAGCTTTTGTGTGATGGAGGGCTACAATAGCGCCATGAAGTATTTTTATGGTGAATTCGACGGCGAGGAATTCCCCACACAGGATCAACTGTTTGGATTCGATCAGCTCATGCAGTTCATCATGCAATATGGTGAGCAGGCGTTGAAGGCGATCGAGCAGATGATGCAGGATCCGAAGAACGATGCGCAGTCGGAGATGCTGGAGCAGATGATCAAGGAGGGGATGCTCGACAAGGATGGGAAGGGGCGGCTCAGGCTTACGCCCAAAGCGATCAATCGGATGCAGCAGCGGGCGCTGATGGAGGTATTTGCGAATTTGCGCTCCGGGCAGCGCGAGGGGCACCAGAAGGTGACGCCGGGACAGGGGGGTGATCGGATTGAGGGTACTAAAGCTTATCAATATGGCGATCCGGTTTCGGAACTGGATCTGCATCAGACGCTACACAACGCGCTCTCGCGGCATGGATTGCCGGTGCGCGAGGATGGGACGCGGGCGCGGATCAAGTTTGACGAGAAGGATTTTGAGCTGCACCTGCATGAGGGTGTGACGAGTTGCTCGACGGTGGTCTTGCTGGATATGAGTGGATCGATGATGCGGTATAGCCGGTTCATGGCCGCCAAGAAGGTGGCGATGGCGATGCAGGCGCTGGTGCGGCAGCGGTTTCCGCAGGACACGATCGACTTCGTGGGATTTTATTCCGGAGCGAGCCGCATCCCGGAGGCGATGCTGCCGCTGGCGATGCCCAAGCCGGTGACGGTGTACGATTATCAGGTGCGGATGAAGGTGCCGATCAACCAACTGGACCAAGCGCCCCAGCACTTTACGAATCTGCACATGGGTCTGCAGTTTGCCCGGCGAACGTTGCGAAAGCGCGCGAGCGAAAATAAGCAGATCTTTATCATCACGGACGGGCAACCCACGGCGCATGTGGAAGGAGACTTTGTTCACCTGCTGTATCCGCCGGATCCGAAGAGCACGGTTGCGACTTTGAAGGAGGCGGTACTTGCCGTGCGGGAGGGGTGCCGGATCAGTACTTTTGCGTTGATTGAGGATTACTGGGGGATGGATTGGGTGGGATTTGTCGACCAACTGACGAAGCTGACGAAGGGCGTGGCGTTTTATACCACGAGCGAGGAGCTCTCTTCGTGCATCATGGAAAGCTATTTGAGCGGTCGGAAGAAGAAGAGCTACATCGCTTGAGCGTTGGGCATTCGCATCGGGCGCGAAGAAATGTATCATTCGTTCCAGCGGGGCGAAGGCGGAATTTCTTCGGTGAGGATGGTGCATGGCAATTGCCAATCCACGTTTGATGGGTCTTTGTGCTGTTGGCATTGTCGCCATTGGCGCTACCTGGTTTTACGTCCGGGGCAGTTCGAAGCCGGTGGGGACGGGGGCGGCCAACCTTCCGCTGACTCCGTATGAGGGGACGACCGATATTAAGAAGCTGACTGCGGGGGTGCACGATTCGAATTCGCAGGTGGCGGCGGGGGCGCTGGTGATTTTGGCGCGTGTGAATCCGGAGGCGGCGAGGCCGCTGGTCCAGGTGATGTTGAGTGATCCGCGGCCGACGGCGCGGGCGGGGGCGGTGACGGCGGCGGGGCACCTGACGGATCGGAAGAACGTTGGCGATTTGACGAAGGCCGTGAATGATCCGGAGCCGGAGGTGCAGGTTGCGGCGGCGAAGGCGCTTGGTGAATTGCGGGCGTGGGATGGGCTGGAGCCATTGATCGGTCTTTTAAACGATAAGAATATTTTCGTGCGTCGGTGTGCGATTTCGGCTATTGAACATACGCTTGAGGTGCGCTTTTCGGACTATAAGGCGGACGCGGACCCGGCCACCCGGACGAAAGCAATTGATCATATCCGGGTGTCGGTACCGAAATTGAAGAACGCACATGAGAATTTCATGCGCCGCGAAGAGAAGAAAGTGAGCAAGCCATGATGAAGCGCCGTCGATGTTCAAACGGATTCACTATTGTGGAGTTGCTTGTGGTGGTTGGGATCATTGGGGTGTTGGTCAGTTTGTTGCTGCCTTCGATTGCGCGGGCGCACCGTGAGGTCAACACGGCACAGTGTGCGAATCAGTTGCAGAAGATTTTCCTGGCGTCGAGTTCATGGCGGAATGACCATGACATGGTGGGCACGATCAGTCCGTCGAATTGGACGGCCGATCTGCTGAATTACATCACGGATCGACGATCGCTGGTGTGCGTTGAGGACGCCAACGGCGGGGGATCGGCTGCGGGGTCGCTGAATGCTTATGTGGTGCGGGATTACACTTGGCGCGACTATGACATGCCGCTGGTGGCGGGCGTGTCGACGCACGTGGTTGATGTGAGCAATGGCGGGAAGAGCTATGAACTGCGTTTTGACGATAAGCCGCCAGGACAGGGGGATGGGGACTTCAACGACATCGTCCTGCATATCGATGTGCTTGCCGATGGAAGTACGCAGGTGACGGTTACGTTCAAGGAGTCGGCGGACAGCTTTGATCTGCTCGATCCGTCGGGAAAGCTTCTTCTGCATGATATGGGTAATGGAACGCCGGTGGGAACGAAGATTTTGCTTCCGACAGGTGCGACGAGCTATGGACTCAACTCTGAGACGCCGAACGTGTACGGAATCGCCGACAAGATCATGGGGCTGGACTATCCGAATATCGTGGCGGACGTATCGAAGGATGACTGGACGAATCCGGATTGGGTGAATGGGGATAACACGGTCACTTTCGCGCGGCACCTGAATCGGATTAATGAGCTTTGGGCCGACGGGCACGTGACGGCGATGTATCCGGGGGAGATTACGCCGATGATGATCAGCAATGTGGCGAAGTTATGGCAGCCATGAGCGGCGGGCGGGTTGTGACAAGCATACCAATGTATGATCCTGCGCCGGCGATGGTGAATGCTTCGCATGGGGTGTTTTCGCCTGGGGGGTATGAGTCGTGGCGGTTTGAGGCGGAGGAAGTGAAGGAAGGGGTGCGGCTATCCATTGGTTTTCATATTGGATTGGCATCTCAAGGTGAATACATGCGCCGTTACCGGCGTTTCGTGCGGCGGCCGCTTTCGAATATTCCGCCACGGCCCAACGAGTATTGCGCGACCACGTTTGTTGCCTATCGCGGCACGGAAATTCTCCGCGCAACGACTTGGGAATGTGTGCAGAATGATGTCGAAGTTTCGTCCGAGTGTCTGTCGATTCGAATGGGCGAGCATTGCGTTCGACAAGGGAAGGATGGGATTTATCGCATCGAAGTCGATGGCGCGAACCTGACCTTTGAGCCTTGTGCGATCGATCGGCCGCTGGACATAACTGCGATGAAGCGGACTCTGGGGGAGGAACATCGGTGGATCGTTGCGCCGCCGCTGTGTCGGGTGCACGGGTCGGTTGATTTGGGAGGGCTGAGCTTTGACTTTGAAGGTGTTGGATATCACGACCATTTTTATGGCCCCCGGCCGTTTTTGGAACGTGTGGGTCGGGCATCGGTTGGAAGTGTGTTCTTTCCTGAGCGTGTTATCGCGTTTCTGATGGCTGGGGGGAAAGAGTCGCCTGATGAAGTGGATGGTTCTGTGATTGAAGTGACGCGGAACGGGGTTCGGGGGATTGCTGACATCGCGGTCGACGCTTCGTCGGGCGGGACCTTGCGTTTTGGGGAGCTGCTTGTTCTCAGCGACGCAGAGGAAATTCAAGAGACCGCACATGGCAGGACATTGGTCTACCGTGCACGGGCGGGGAGCGATGAGGGAAGTGCGATCGTGGAGACAATGTGGGCGACGGTCTGATAGATTGCGCGGATGATTGAACGGATTCTTTCGGCGACGCGTTCGCAGGTATCTCATCGCGTTTGGGTGATTTCCGATTTGCAGCAGTCACAGCCGACCGTGGCGGAGGCTTGTCTTCGTACCGCGGTGGAGGATTTTCAATCTCTGGAATTGGCGTGCGATCAGATCTGGTATCTGGGGGATGCCGTGGAGGGGAAGAACCTGGCGCATCTGAGGGAGATGGCCGAGATGCAGAAGGGGGTATTTTTGAAGTTGGGGCTTCCGCTGCGGTATGTGATGGGGAATCATGATTTTGATTATGCGCGGTGGGGGAATGATCCGTCGGGGAGGCCGGTGCTGCCGTTTTATGAGATGGTGAAAACGGTGCCAGCGTGGAAGACGACGGAGGCGTTTGACCGGTTTTATTTCCTTGATGATCTTGGGGGGTATCGGCTGGTGTTTCTTTCGGATCATGCTGCGCAGGATGGCCGATGGGTGACGACTCATGGGGAGTTATTTGGGGAGGTGGAGACTTATCCATATGGGGCGGATGCTTATTTGGCGCTGCGCGATGAGATTGCCGGATGTGGGAGGCCGGTGATTACGATTGGGCACTATGGATTTGCCGGCGGGAATCGGCCTTCGGCATTACTGGGGCGCATGCTGCCGCTGCCTGCGAATGTACGTGTACATTTTTATGGGCATGCGCACATTGGGGACAAGGTCTGGGCGAAGGAGCATGTGTATCGGAAGATCTCGACGGTGGACCATCAGGATGTTCCGCAGTTTGATATTGCCAGTCTCGAGAATTTGCGCGGGAATGCGATTCGGTCGGCGATTCTGGAAATGTATGAGGATGGGAGCTTGGGGGTGTTCTTCCGGGTGCACGATCGGAAGGTTTGGGAGGAGTGTTATGTGCGGAGCTAAGGGATGGCGTTCCAGCGTGGCGGGGTGGCGGGGCAGAATTGATCGGCGTTGACGGTTTTTAGATCGGTCCAGCAGCCGCAGAGGGCGCACTTCTTACCGGCCATGGTGATCTGCTGGTGGGGGCAGGCGACGCAGATCTGGCGGCGTTGGATGATGATTTGTTCGGGAGCGCGGCCGGTGCGGGTGATGGCTTTGGCGACTCCTGCGACCCCGGCGAAGAATTTGTTGTCGGCGATGCCCATGTGTTGGTTGTTGGAATACTACCTACGTTGGGCCGGGCTGGAAAGTTTGGGGAGTGGATCAAAATAAGGAGTAGCGCTGGGCGAGGGGCAGCTCGGTGGCGGGGGCGCAGGTGAGATGTTCGCCGTCGGCGCGGACTTCGAAGGTTTCGGGATTTACTTCGATTTTTGGCGTGGCGTCGTTGAGCTTCATGTCGCGCTTGCCAAGGTTGCGGCAATTCTTCACGGGCTCGATGTGCTTGGTGAGGTGGTAGGAGACGGCGACGCCATTGTCGACAGAGGCCTGGCTGACGAAGGCGATGGAGGATGCGCCGACGGCGCGGCCGAAGCTGCCGAACATTGGGCGCATGTATTGGGGCTGGGGGGTGGGGATGGAGGCGTTGGGATCGCCCATCTGGGCCCAGGCGATGATGCCGCCCTTCAGGACGATTTCGGGTTTGATGCCGAAGAAGGCGGGTTTCCAGAGGACGAGGTCGGCGAATTTCCCGGTTTCTACGGAGCCGATGATGTGGCCGACGCCGTGGGCGATGGCGGGGTTGATGGTGTACTTGGCGATGTAACGGCGGATGCGGAAATTGTCGGCGAGATCGCGAGAGGCATCGGGGTTTTTGAGGTGGCCGCGCTGCTGTTTCATTTTGTCGGCGGTTTGCCAGGTGCGGGTGATGACTTCGCCGATGCGGCCCATGGCCTGGGAATCGGAGCTGATGATGGAGATTGCGCCGAGGTCGTGAAGGATGTCTTCGGCGGCGATGGTTTCGCCGCGGATGCGGCTTTCGGCGAAGGCGACGTCTTCGGGCAGATCCTTGTCGAGATGGTGGCAGACCATGAGCATGTCGAGGTGCTCATCGAGGGTGTTGATGGTGTAGGGGCGGGTGGGGTTGGTCGAGGAG
>JBBRHH010000274.1:0-8044 GCA_038222915.1 Tepidisphaerales bacterium | reverse complement strand
GACGCCATCGCCTCCGGCCGCGGCGACGGCGGTTCCGCCAACATCAACGCGAACCTCGTCCGCCTCGACCACGACAGTGCGATCATCACCGGCGCAACCGGCATCGGCGACGGCGGCCCCATCAACCTCTATTCCCGCGATGGCCTGTTCCTCAGCGCCGCCTCGGAAATCGTCGCCAATTCCCCCAACTCCAGCGCCGGCCAGATCCGCATCGAATCGGCCGGCCCCGTCGACCTGACCGGCGGCAGCCGCCTCAGCGCCGCCGCCGCACGTGACGGCGGCCTCATCCGCGTCGCCACCCCGGTTCGTCTTTCCCTCGATCACAGCACCCTCACCGCCGCCGCCTCCGGCCAGGGCGGCAACATCTACATCACCAACGGCGATCTCAACGTCAACGACAGCAAGATCTCCGTCCGAAACCGCCCCGGAATCGGCGGCCAGGCCCTCCTCTTCGTCCACAACAGCAACTTCACCGGTACCAACACCATCCAAACCACCGGCGGCCTCATCGAAATCGCCGACATCGCCGCCCAGATCATTGCCCCCCTCCCCTCCGGCCTCCTCTCCAATAAGACCCGCCTCGCAGATCAATGCACCGTCCGCCTCGGCCCAAACACCACCAGCACCTTCACAGTCACCGGCACAGGCGGCACCCCAATAGAACCCGGCGGCTTCCTCCCAAGCCTCGACCTCCAACGCCAACCCGCTAGCCGTTGAATTGGCAAATCTTCACCCGCTCGCGATGTGCCTAAACCCTAAAATCCCAATTGACTTATACGCAAATTGCGTCGATGATTACGCAATATGCGTAGACCGGTGCGTAAGAGCCTCATCGACGTCCTCATACCCCACACCCGGCAAGGCGTCCTTTCTGCCACCCTCCTGCGCCCCACCCGCTCATGGTATCTCGCCGACCTGGCCCGCCACCTCCGCGTCCGCCCCTCCAGCCTCCAGAGAGAACTCGCCATGCTCACAGACGTCGGCATTCTCAAGTCCCACCGCCAGGGCCGCATGGTCTACTTCCAGGCCGATACCGACTGCCCCGTCTACCCGGAACTCCAAGGCCTCCTCACAAAAACCGCCGGCCTCGTTGACGTCCTCCGAAACGCCCTCAACTCCCTCACCAACCGCATCACAACCTGCTTCGTCTACGGATCAATCGCACGACACGACGAAACCACCGCCAGCGACGTAGATCTCCTCCTCGTAGGCCAACTGGGCCTCGCCGACATCGCCCTCCCCCTCCGCCGAGCCCAGGAATCCATCGGCCGCGAAATAAACCCCAAACTCTACCGTCCGGAAGAATTTGCAAAACGCCTGGCCGCCAACGATCATTTCCTGAAGAGCATTCTCAAGAAACCCAAACTGTTCGTAATCGGGACCGAGCGTGACCTGAAGCAATTATGGAATCAAGGAAAGGTTTTTCGGGAACGACCTCGGCCACCTAACAATTAAATCTGTGGATGAAGCAACACCAAGCTGTGATCACTCATGGCTTGTCGATATTTCTTTTTTACCAGTTGTGGCAAATCCGGATCTGGTTGATGTGCCTCATTCTTATAGACCCATATTTCCGCGTGCGAATAATTATCCTCGAGTGGTACATGTTGAGGCCGAAATCCGAAAACAGGACCCCCAACACTGGGAATTTCCCGAGGAATCATACCTACGATAAACTGCGCAACGCCGTGACCGGCATATTCCGACGCTGGGATCAGAACGTCGTCCCGCTCGCTGAAATTTGATCGGTTTACAGACTGGTTCTTATACGAAATCGACGCCGGAAGTAATTTCCCGCCGCTTATGTCTTTTAGCAAACATCTTCTGTACAGGCTCTCAGTGGGCGCAAAGACAGGAATCGCTGCCCTTCCAGCCATGTACATCCTGTCTGGTCTGTCACTCACTGTAAAAAATAACGAATGCGTTCAATGGAACTGTGGAGGTTCTTGTGATCGCCTCCGATGTCCCACACATCAGGAGACTGACAACTGCTGCGATCAGATATGACGGCTAAGATCTCGCCTGAATTGACGCATTCAATGTCCGAGTAACGGTCGCCCACGATGAAGCAAATCGTGATTCCACCGTCAACCGAAGCCATGATCCGCGATGGCAGAAAATCAACTTGTCCAAGCAATTTCAAGACACTCCGGGCATTTGCTATAGCCACTTCCGCTACGATGTCCCCTTCGGTAATTTTAAGTGCACCTATTGCGTCGAACAGCGCCAAGAATTTCAAGCCTAGCGCGACAGTCGAATCTTCAGAACCAGCGATTTGCGACGGACGGGAGCGATGGCCAACTTCGGCAGTGGTTATTGAGGGCCAGTCCATCATCCGAATTTCCGGAGTTGTCGTTGCGCCAGGATTCATGAGTTTATCTCGTTCGTTCCCACATATTGTGCATCGTCTGTGATGTTAGGTCGGTAAACCCACGGACAATCCACCTTCGCGAGGTGTCGAACCAATCCAGGAGTTCGGCCATGCCGCCCGCCTTCGGTTTGCCTCGCACGGTAAGCTGTAATTGTAAAATGTCCCGGTCATCTGCCCCACGGCGAACGTGCTGAATCGATACATGCAGCCGGGCCTGCTGATCGGTGAGCAAATAGGTGTTGTTAATTTGAGTGCTTTCGGGGAAGGGAAGAAACGCATCGGTTCCGCGCCCAGCCCAGGGCGATAACACGGTGGAAAGATCCTCGACGGTTTTCCACGGAGCGTTCAAAGCAATGTCATTGACATACGTCATCTCACATTGGGTCACTGCCGGCGATTCAATTTCATACCGGTCCGCAAAAGCCCGCAATCGTGACCACTCTGCCTCGAACATGGGTCTTATTGTTTTTTCATACCGAGGATAATGCTCTTCACCCACCTGCTTCCAGTTAACGATGAAGCGGTCGCGTTGCAACTGGAGGATGCGGGATTCGTTGGCGCTAAGGAGCCAACATCGCATGTCGTCGGAATTCAACAGCACTTGGATGGAAGGCTGTGAACGCCAAGCCTCCGCACCAAATCTTTCCACCGCCGCAGGGAGTTGTGGCATAACGCGGAAGTTCGGATATTCACTGGAAATGCTGTTCCAGAATACTCCATAGTGGCCAGCGTGCCACTTGGTTAATGCACCAAATTGAACTCCAAGAACCACCTCCGTGATTGGAGGTTTGGCATATTCGGGTAGGTCCGCTGCTGCGGTAGGCGATGAGGCCATGTCTAACAGATGATCGTCTACTATTAGGGATTGGTCAAGCGGCAACCGGCGCAACCAGGAGCTCGCCCACCTTTGGAACCGCCAGGACCCCATTGGCGTCCACACCCTCCCCGAGCGCCAGCGCGAAGTCCTCGACGGCATCCGCCGCGGCCAATCCCGCAAACAGATCGCCGACAAACTCAGCCTCAGCGAACACACCATCCACTCCTACGAACGCGCGCTCTTCCAACGCGCCAACGTCAGCAGCCGCGGCGAACTCCTCGCCCACCTCACCAGAATCATCCGCCCCAACCTCCTCCCCTGATCCCGGGCAACCAAGTGTTGCGCAAAAAACGCTCCGCGCGCGCAACACCCCCAAACCCAAATCCACCCAGAATAAAACAAATTTTCGTCAAAAACCCCAGCAAAACCGCAAATTCCAAAACAGGTGTTGCGCGCGCGGCGCTCTTTTAGCGCAACACCGCACAAGGAATGAGGAGCTCTATATGCGCACTCGTTCCTTCGTCGCTCGGACCGCCGGACACCACTTCGTGTCTTCGAGCCCTCGTGGTGAATATTGCGTTTCCATCGAACCAAATGACCTCCGTCGCTTTGGGGCGATCCGAGGGTCAAAACGGGGCGATTCCATGTCGCTTTGGGGCGATTCGAGGGAGGTTGGAGGCCCCCTTCGATGCCGCTTTGGGGTCGATTTTTTCGCAAGCAAAAAACTTCGCCGCGAACACAAACATCGGCCGCACCAACACTTCAATCCCCCACCCAACATTTCAGCCAGCCCAAACACAATTTTTGCGCGCATTCCTGATCGAGCGACAGCGACTAAAACACCTCGCCACTACACCTCACAAACTCCAACAAACCAGCCACAAATCACCTTGGCGAAACTACCAAATGGGAACAAGAAGCGAGCAACTTCCATGTACACTACCCACGTGCCCATCCGAACCATCCGCGTCGCCCTCCTCCTCGCCCTCCTCCTCATCACCGCGCCCGCCCGCGCGGCCGACACCATCCCGCGCACCCAGCTCGCCACCGATCACTACGACCTCTACGTTGAACAGCTCAACGCTCCCGAAACCGGCCGCATGCTCGAAGAACTCTACAAGCAACTCGCCACCCTCTTCGGCAAAACCCCGCCCACCGATCACTTGTTGAAGGTCGCCATCTACGCCACCCGCACTGGCTACATCAAGGCCCTCGACGACGACCATCAGGTCGAGCCCACCAACTCCGCCGCCACCAGTGCGGGCGGTTACTACGCCCCCGGAAATCGCAAGGCCTATCTCTTCATCCAGCCCTCCGACTATTTCACCCGCCAGCTCATCCTCCACGAGTGCGTGCACCAGTGTCACCTGCAGGCCACCTGCGGCAATCGCGTGGTCAACTCCATCTTCTATGTCGAAGGCATCGCCGACTATCTCGGCATGCACAACTGGGATGGCCAGCACCTCAGGATCGGCGTCATCCCGACCATCACCCTCGAAGACTACCCCGCCAAGGCGCTGGAGAGCTTCGTCAAGAAACACGACCGCAATCTCGAAGACATCGTCTCCGGAAAAATCCCCCTCGACCGCTCCGTCGACACCATGCTCCTCCACTTCATCGCCGACACCTGGCCCAAAAAATTCGCCGCCTGGCGCAATGCCATGGATCACAACGCCGATCCCATCGAAAGCTGGAACAAGGAGCTCGCACCTCTCACCGCCGACACCGCGAAACAATTTGAAACGTGGCTCAAAGCCCATCAGGAACCCTGGCAGATCGAGACCATTTCCTGGCAACCGTTTGGCCAATCTATCGAAGGCAAAACCGCCGACAACTGCGTCGCCATCTCTCTCCTGAAACAAACCCCCAAAACCCTCACCGTCGAAATCGAGCCCCAGGCCGACCGTGTCATGGCCGGCCTCACCTTCGGCCACCGCTCTAAGGAAGACTATTGGATCATGCAGGTCCAGTTCGATGGCTCCCTCCGCCTCATCGAAATGAAATCCGGCAAGTGGCAACAGCAGATCGCCTTGAAGGCCCCAGCCAGGAAAGGCCCGCTCACGTTCTCCGTCACCCAGAAAAACGACGCATCCATCGTCAGCGCCAATGGCGTCGAACTCCGCACCGTCCAGGCCACAGGCCAGGTAGGCCTGAACATCCAGTTCGGCAAAGCCCGCTTCCGCATCATCGAACCCAAAACGTCGACAACGAAGCCGGTGGATTAATGTCCCCTTCAGGCGAAAATCATCCCGATTGCCGCCAGCGCCATCACGATGGTGGTGGTCCATCCCACTACCCGCAGCGGCTTGGAGATGCGGGTGAACTGCCCCATCACCGACTTGTTGCGCGTCATCAGCATCATCACAAACATCACCGGCACGGCCAGCAGCCCGGTACCAATGATTCCCAGCGCGAAGAGCACAACGGCAAAGCGACCCGTGGGCTCAAGCGCCTTGGCGGCATCGGCCGACGTTTCGATGTGCGTGATCCCTTTCGCGTTCAACGTCATCGCTGCGGTCAGGATGATGAAAAAGGCGATCATGTTCGAAAACGCCATGCCGATGTAGGTGTCGTAACGAATCCGCTTGAACGCGGCCCGCGCCTGCTGCGGGGCATCCTTCAGCGGCTCGCGTTCCGGCACGTTCTCGATCTCTTCGGATTCCATCGAGGCCTGCCAGTAAAACAGATACGGGCTGATGGTCGTTCCCAGCACCGCCACCACGGCGCTCAGATATTCGTGGCTCAGCGTAATGTGCGGAACAAACGTTCCCGCGAGCGCCTTGCCCCAGGGCACGTGCACCATGAAAACGGTCGCGACATAGCTGAACAGCACCAGCGAAAGCCACTTCAGCCAGCACGCGTAGCTGGCGTAAGACGTCCAGATCTGCGGCAGCACGCAGATGGCGGTGAACAACACCGCGTAGAGCAGTGCCGGCCCGCCGATGACCAGCTTCAGCGCCGCCCCCATCGCGGCGATGTCTGCGCCGATGTTGATGATGTTGGCAATCAGCAACGGGACAATCGTCCCGTACACCAGCCACGGCGAATAACATTTGCGAATATTGCACGCCAGCCCACGCCCCGTCACCCGCCCGATCCGGGCGCTAATCTCCTGGATCGCCGCCATCAGCGGAAACGAGAACAACGACGTCCACAACATCCCAAAACCAAATCGGGCTCCCACCTGCGAATAAGTGGCGATTCCGCTCGGGTCATCATCCGAAGCCCCTGTAATAAGCCCCGGCCCAAGCATTCCAAGAAATCTCCGCACCCGGCCACGCCGCGCCGGACGTGCAGTCGAGAAAGAACCCTCGACGGGCTCGTCTCCCTGATCTGTAACTGTCTCCATGAGCATGACCAACAACATGCAACCGACATGCCACCGGCCGGTCGGTCAAACGTGCGGAAACCGACATGTTCGCCTTTGCAAACGGCCCCGAATACGCTCTAGAGAAACAAGATGCTCCGTTTCCAAAACATCCCGAAGATCGAGTACCGGGCGGCACTTTTGTCGCTTGCCACCGGCATATTTCTCCTGGGAATCAAGTTCACCGCCTACTACCTGACCGGCTCCAGCGCCATCTTTTCCGATGCCCTGGAGAACATCGTCAACGTCATGGCCGCCGGTTTCGCCCTCTATTCCCTGAGCGTCGCCCACGCCCCCGCCGATCAGGAACACCCCTACGGCCACGGCAAAATCGAATTCGTCTCCGCCGGCTTCGAAGGCGGCATGATCCTCATCGTCTCGGTCATCATCATCCTGCAGACCATCTTCACCCTGATCAAGCAGCACGGCCCATCCGTCAGCGAAGCAGGCAACGGCCTGTTGCTGATCCTCACCGCGATGGGCGTCAACTGGATTGTCGGCCTCAACCTCATCCGCACCGGCCGCCGCGCCCAGTCCATCACCCTCGAAGCCGACGGCAAACACCTCATCAGTGACGCACTCTCCAGCGCTGCCGCCGTCATCGCTTTGCTCCTGATCAAGTTATTCAAATGGAACTGGGCCGACCCCATCGCCGCCATCTTCATCTCCCTTTACGTCGCCCGCATCGGCTTCGTGCTGATCCGCCGCTCCATCGCTGGACTCATGGACGAACAGGACGTCGAAGACGAGCGCCTCCTGGCCGAGATTCTCGATGCCCACAAAGCCCCCAACGGGAAGCCGCCGCTCATTTGTAGTTATCACAAGCTTCGCCATAGACATAGCGGCCGCTACCACTGGGTCGACTTCCACATCGTCATCCCGGCCGATTTATCCGTCGAAAAGGGCCACGAGATGGCCAGCGCAATCGAATATGAAATCGAACAGGCATTGGGAGAAGGCAACGCGACCGCCCACATCGAGCCCTGCGTCGAAGGCAATTGTCCAACCTGTGAACCGGAGGCGCAACCAGTCAGGGGGTAGTCATGATGTCGGGCTCAAGTCGCGGCCGCTGCGTCGTCGATCGCAAACTCCAGTTCATGTTCCGCCCCTTCCGCGGGAAACGTGAGGGAGACATTCCCGCCCAGCTCGCGCGTCGCAAAACCTTCAACCAGTTCGGTGCCAAGCGATGCGGTCACCGGCTTGGTCACAACCGGCCCGCCACGTTCGCGCCATCGCAATCGAATCCCCGGCACCCCTCTTCGCTCATACCCCTGGCAGGCAATCTGCACGCTGCCGCCCACCTGGCTGTGCGCCCCATACTTGGAACTGTTGGTAAACCACTCCACGAGGATCATCGCCAGCGGCAGGATCTTCGAAGGAACCACCTCCAACTCCTCGCAGTCGATCTTCAATTCCGCGTGATTGGGCGACAGCCGCTGCAACGCGTCCAGCAGCGAAGAAAGCAACTCGCGAAGCTTCACCGGCCGCC
>JBBRHH010000273.1:0-8078 GCA_038222915.1 Tepidisphaerales bacterium | reverse complement strand
CAAACATCGGCCGCACCACCACTTGAAGTCCCCACCCACCAGTTCGAGCAACCCCAACACAAGTTTGCGCACACGTCGCTCCCCCGGTCGCCCCAACGCCAGCCCCATTTCCGCTCTTCTCCGAGCCTCTGCGTCTCTGCGCGAGAATCACTCTTCTTCCTTCCATCCAATCTCTCACACCGTCAAAACGACACAAGCTTGGTCATTGGGACTTGGTGCTTTGTTGGCCCCATCGGAGCCTGCTGGGCCTTGGTCATTCCCTCTTCCGCCTTCGCGCCCGCGTGCGTTGGTACGTTCCCCTCCCCGTGTCGATTGTGTGTCGGTTGTGTGCCGGTCATGTGCTGTTTGTGTGTCGGTTTATGGTCGGTCATGTGTTGGTTGTGTGTCGGTTATGTGTCGCTTTTGTGTCGGTTTTTCACAACCAGTCTCCACCCCCAGATCGTCCAAACTCCATGCAAAACAATCACTTGCCAAAATACCAACTCCAGGAACCGACATCCAACTCAATTGTGCGCACCCGCGCGCACAAAAATCACCCGTCCAAGGCGCATCCATCCCTCCGTGCCTGCGGGCCTCAGTACCTTCGCGCCGTTCCTTCCCCCTCCAATGTCCCATCAAATCGAATAACCTTGCGTTCAACTCACGAGTGCCAAAGTTTCATGTTTCGAGTGTTTCGAGTCTCAAGTTTCCAGTTTCCAGTTTCAATTCTCCAGTTTCAATCCTCCAGTTTCCTAACCCCTGAGGCTCCTATGCTTCCCATCCTCCAAACCACCCGCGAAACACGCTGCACTGCCTCGCGTCTCGCCTATTCTCTCCCGACCAACGCGCCCCGCCTCCTCACTCTCCTAATCCTCACAACGCTCGCCTCCACCCTCCACGCCGAGAATGCACCGCCCGAACTCTCCTGGGAGCCCCGCGCTGATTGGATCAACGTCAAAACCACCGCCACCCCCGCCAAAGGCGACGGCATCGCCGACGACTCGGCCGCCATTCAATCCGCCCTCGATCAACTCGCCGACGGCCTCACCATCTATTTCCCGCCCGGCGTCTACCGAATCACCAAAACACTCCAGTGCCCGCCAACACGCGCCCCCGGGGTCAGCCTGATCGGCCACGGCCGCACCACCACCCTCGTCTGGGACGGCGAAACCGGCGGCCGAATGTTCTGGACCGGCGACGGCATGCTCTACGCACGCTACGTCGGCCTCACCTGGGACGGAAAAAACAAAGCCGCTGTCGGTTTCGACCACGCCTCCCAGAAAATCTTCGAAACCGAGATGCGTCACGAGCACGAAACCTATCGCAATTTCACCGAGGCCGGCATCCGCGCCGGCCATCAGATCAAAACCGCCACCGCCGAAACCCACTATCGCAACTGCCTCTTCGAAAACTGCAAGGCCGGCCTCCTGCTGCAAAGCTTCAACGTCCTGGACCACACCCTCGACGGCTGCGAATTCCGCAACTGCGGCGTCGGCGTCTACGGCAGCAAGGGAACCAACTTCTACGTCCGCAACACCCACTTCGAACAAAGCTCCGAGGCCGACATCATCTGCCGCGGCGAACAGGGTAGCTCCATCCGCCGCTGCTCCTCCCACGGCTCCAACCGCTTCGTCACCTTCGCCAGTTCGGTCGGCCCCTTGACGATCCAGGACTGCCGCGTCGACGGCTGGAAAGATCCCGCCAGCGCAATCTCCCTCGACGGTGCCCCCGTTCTCATTTTCGACTGCGTCTTCACCCACCCGCCCGCGCCGGTCGCTCCGATCAATACCCAGCGCGCCGAACAACGCCTCATCCTCTCCAACAACACCGCCCCCGACAGCCCCGCCGTCGCAAAAGCGCCCGAAAACGGAAAGATCATCGAAATTCCACCCGGTCAGTTGGCCGGCCAATTGGCAGGTGTCGTAAAATCGGCAACCCAATCCTTCCTCAGGAGCAGCGTCCCAACCCCAGGCAAATTGTTCGACGCAAAGCGCGACTTTGGCGCAAAAGGCGACGGCGCAACCGACGACACCGCCGCCGTCCACAAAACAGTCGAAGCTGCCCGCGCCGAGGGTAAAGGCGCGATCGCCTGGTTCCCGCCAGGCCGCTTCGTCATCACCGACACGCTTAAGCTCACCGGCTCCGACTACCACGTCAGCGGCAGCGGATTCCGATCTTCCCTCCTCTGGAAAGGCAAGAGCGGCGGCGCCATCATCGAGATCAATGACCCCAATCATCTCACCCTCGAAAACATAGTCGTCGGCCACCACGACAGCGGCCCAGGCGACAACGCCATCGACATTCAGCAGACCAGTTCGGGAAAGCCAACATTCATGCGCTACGACCGCGTCTGGGCCTGGGGCATGTACCAGGGCAAGCCGCTCGAACGTGGCATTCGCCTCGTCGGCCTCGGCAAGCAGGACAAAGTTCATTTCCGCGAAGTCAACGGCAACATCCAGTTCACCGACTCAGCTCAGGCAACCATCTACCTCGGAGTGTCCTACGAAGGCTCACTGGTTGTGCAAGGCAAATCCCCCGCGCGCGGCGGCTTCCTCGGCGGCGCTGTCCGCCTCGCCACCGTCACCGACCCCGCCCTCTGGATAAAGGACAACCACTCCCTAGTCATGAGCGACTTCTATTCCGAAAGCTCCCGCCAGATCCTCCGCATGGAAGGCGATGCCTCCCTCCCCGCCGGCCACGTCACCCTCCAGGGCCCAAAGTTCGAAGTGGACAAGAAAGAGTACATCGGCACCCAGATCGACAACTATCGCGGCGAACTGACGATGGGCCCTTACCAGTTTTACGTGGGCAATCCGATTCACCATTTTGTTCAGAAGGGCGATGCCCCCTTCTCACTCACCCTCCTCGGTGACCTGTTCTACAACTCCAAACCGGAGTTCACGCTCGCACCGTCGTCCAGGCTCGCCGTCGTCGGATGCGAGTCGGTGGTCCTGAACAAGGCCGACGCAGTCGACCACGTTCCCGGCGTCACCGATACCGCGCCAGCCGATACGCTGCCCCTCTTAACCAAAGCGATCGACGATCTGCGTCGCCTGGGCCAGGTGGATAACGAGATGAATCAGGTCGAATAAGAGATTTAAGGACGATACTGGCCTCCCGAAAATGTTTGTACTACAATTTCACAATGTGGTCAGTGAGCCGTTGCCAGGCTCCCCGCACCGCCAAGGACGAACCGATGGACACTCAAACACTCCCCGATAACGTACTCACCACCCAGCTCAAAAAAGTAGTCAACTGGGCCCGCCGCTCCTCCCTCTGGCCCATGCCCTTCGCCACCGCCTGCTGCGGAATCGAGCTGATGGCCACCGCCTCCTCCCGTTACGACCTCGCCCGCTTCGGCGCTGAAGCCATGCGTTTCAGCCCCCGCCAGAGCGATCTCCTCATCGTCGCCGGCCGCGTCACCATCAAGATGATGCCCGTCCTCCAGCACATTTATCAGCAAATGACCGAGCCCAAATGGATCATCTCCATGGGCGCCTGCGCCAGCACCGGCGGCGTCTTCGACGCCTACGCCACGATCCAGGGCATCGATCAATTCATCCCCGTCGACGTCTACGTCCCCGGCTGCCCTCCGCGCCCGGAAACCCTGATCGAAGGCATCATGGCCATCCAGCGCATCATCGACGAAGACGGCCTCCCCCCGGCCGGCAAGCGCCGGCCATTAGCAGTCACCGTAGAACCCAGCTACTCCCCCGCAGCCCAACCGATCCCCCTCATGGTCGGCGGACGAGCGGTTTAAGCCCACAACCCAACCGCACTTGGCCGATACAACCCCCAGTGGTATATTCAGCCTGAGTTGCGGGCGTAACTCAATTGGCAGAGTGGCGGCTTTCCAAGCCGCATGTTGAGGGTTCGACTCCCTTCGCCCGCTCATTTGCCCCATCCCCGCCGGATGGGGTTTTTTGTTGCCCAACCAGCCAAAAGCGACGCACATGAATCATTTGGACCAGCCTTAATTTAATGTATCATGCAGGTCCAACGGCTTGAGCGAGCCCATTTTCACACCTCATGGTCGAATAACCGCAGGATGAACGATATGGCCTTCGAGAGTTTGGAACATCGGACGCTGCTTTCGGGCATGCCCTCATTCGATCATGTCGTTGTCCTACTCGAGGAAAACCACCCGGCCAATGGCATCTACGGCAACGTCGACGCCCCCTATCTCAATTCGCTGGCTACGGGTGGGGCCAAATTCACCCAGTCATTTGGCATCGCTCATCCCTCGCAGCCTAACTATCTGGCACTCTTCTCCGGATCAACGCAGGGCGTAACCACCGATCTGCCTTCAACGTTCAGCACGCCGAACCTCGACACCCAACTCAAGGCGACATCACGCAGTTTTAAAGGTTATGTCGAAGCGCCCTCTGTACGACATCATAACCCATGGGAAAGCTTTACCAACGCAGCCACCGATGAGGCAGATATCTCCGCATTTCCTTCCGACTTCAACCAACTTCCAACCGTAAGCTTTGTCGTTCCCAATCTGGCCAACGACATGCACAACGGCACCGTCGCCACGGCCGACACCTGGGCCAAAACGCACCTTGACGCCTATGCACAATGGGCGAAGACCCACAATAGTCTATTGATCGTGACGTGGGATGAAGACGACAAAACCGCCGCCAACAACATCTCGACCATCTTCTACGGCGCGAGTATCTATCCCAGCACGTACAACGAGCACATCGATCATTACAACGTACTTCGAACCATCGAAGACGGCCTTGGCCTCACGCCGCTTGGCAGCGCGGCCACGGCGTCGCCGATCACCGACGTATTTAATCCACCGGTAAATGTATTCGTCGATTCCGGCGGTGGCGCGGTCGGATCATTTTCTGCCGACGGCAGCTTTTCCGGCGGCGCGACTTACGCCACCACCGCCCCCATCGTGACGACCGGCGTGACCAACCCGCCACCGGCCAAAGTTTTTCAATCAGAACGATACGGCAACTTCACCTACACCATCACCGGCCGGGCTCCGGGATCGCCCTACGACGTTCGGCTCGACTTCGCCGAGATCTATTATTCCGTGACGGGTGCGCGGATATTTAATACGAAGATCAACGGCACGCAGGTGCTGACGAATTTCGACATTTTCGCGGCCGCAGGCGGGAAGAACGTCGTCGTCGCAAAGACATTCGCGACCACCGCCGACGCCAACGGCATCATCACCATCAACTTCACGAGCGTGAAGGACAGCGCGAAAGTCAGCGGCATCGAAGTGACCGCGGGCGGCATCGGCGTGCAGACGTTAACGACCGTCAACGTTTCTCCCTCTTCCGCGAATGTCGCTGTCGGATCAAAGACACAGTTCATCGCTAAAGCGTACGATCAATTTGGGAATGCGATGCTCGCGCAGCCTGCATTTGACTGGAGCCTCGACTCCACGGTGCCGGGTTCGATCACGTCGGTCAATTCCACAACGGAATTGTTCACCGCGGCCAGCGCTGGCTCAACGGTTATTCATGCCACTCCTGTCGGCGGCAGCGTTTCGGGGGCCGCAAGCATCGTGGTTCACGCGGCGGTGGTCACGCCAGTCGCGATCGATTCCGGCGGCGGTGTGGTTGGCAACTTCGTGGCCGATACCGGGTTCACGGGCGGCAATACCTTTTCCACCACCAGCGCTGTCAACGTCACGGGTGTTGCCAACGCGGCGCCGGCTGCCGCCTACAAGACGGAACGTTACGGTAATTTCAGTTACGTCGTTGGAGGCCGGACCCCCGGCGCAACTTACACCGTGCGCCTGCACTTTGCCGAGATCTATTACGCGGCGGCCAACCTGCGTCTGTTCAATGTGAAGATCAACGGAGTTCAGCTGCTGACCAACTTCGATGTTTTCGCCAATGCGCATGGGAAGAACATCGCGCTGGTGAAGTCATTCACTGCGACCGCCGACAACAGCGGCAACATCACCATCGGCTTTGTCAGCGTGAAAGACAGCGCAAAAGTCAGCGCGATTGAAGTGGTCTGAGTACCCAGCCCGCACTCGCTGAGCGCGGGGATTAGTTCAGACGGTTCGTTGCAATTGCGAAGGAAACCGCGCTAGTGAGCGCCGACTTCTTCAAGTTGCATTGGCCGCACATACGACCGCTTTACATGCTCGGCGTGCAGGCCTTTCTTCCCTTCCACTTCTTCATATTCCACGCGTTCGCCATCTTTCAACGAGCGAAACCCATCCGTTTCGATGGCGCTGAAATGCACGAACACGTCGGCACCATTCCCATTGAGAATGAAGCCAAAGCCCTTCTTCACGTCAAACCATTTGACCATACCCACAGACATGACTGACCTCCCAAGACTTGTACTGCACCCAACTAGAAATGACCGGCTTCGCCGGCATGTTCCCACGGACAGATTTGCTCCCCAAACCGTCTCGGGCAATTTACCTGCCCACTGGGCGGTTAAGCTGCTTAGGCTTTATTAAAATATCAAGCCGCGCTAGGATTTCAACACAATTCTCAAAAAGTCGCATCGCTTGTGTATTACGAGGTTTACCTATGCCCCTTAAGTCTTTGCAACTTAGCTACGCCCTTGCCGCCTTTGTCACGCTGGTGTCACTTCTGATGGCAGGTCGCGTCAACGGTGGTGAGATCAAAATAGATGGCCGAACGTTCACGCTTCCAGCGGGCTTCACCATCGAACGCGTTGCCGGTCCGCCGCTGATCGAGCACCCCATCGTCGCGGATTTCGATGAAACGGGTCGGCTCTATGTCGCGGAGGC
Source organism: Tepidisphaerales bacterium (assembly GCA_038222915.1). GTDB lineage: Bacteria > Planctomycetota > Phycisphaerae > Tepidisphaerales > Tepidisphaeraceae > JBBRHH01. The sequence goes on along the minus strand of JBBRHH010000273.1, from coordinate 1,357 downwards.
AGCCGTCACCAGCGACAACATCCAGAAACAGTTGGAGCTGAAACCCCACCGCGTTGTTCGATTCGACGCTGCCGGCCGGGACGGAATATTTTCGAAGGTATCGGTCTTCTCCGACCACATGATGTTTCCCGAAGGTGTGTTGGCCCTTTCGGGTTCGGTGTACGTCGGCGCACCTCCCAGCATTTTGAAACTGACAGACACTCACAACACCGGCGTTGCCGACCAACGCTTGGACTGGTTCAACGGAAAGTCATTGACAGGCTGCGGCAACGACATCCATGGGCCTTACGCCGGCCCCGATGGCTGGATTTACTGGTGCAAGGGCGCATTCGCCAAACAAACCTATGAGCGACCCGGCAAAAAACCGTTCGTCACCCGCGCCGCCCACATTTTCCGCGCCCGCCCCGACGGTACCGGTATTGAACCAGTCATGACCGGCGGAATGGACAACCCAGTTCACGTGGTCTTCACCGCCGGCGGCGAACGCATCTTCACATGTACGTTCCTTCAGAATCCCGCGGGCGGCCGTCGCGACGGCCTGATTCACGCCATCTACGGCGGCGTTTATGGAAAGCAGCATGATGTTATTGACGATCACCCGCGCACCGGTCCCGACCTGATGCCCGTCCTCTCACATCTTGGTCCCGCGGCCTGTTGCGGGCTCGTCCGTTACGAGTCTGGTTCTTTCGGTGCGGAATATCGTGATAACCTTTTCGCCACCTGCTTCAACTTGCACAAGGTGACGCGCCACATCCTCACTCCGGACGGCGCGACCTTCACTTCACACGATGAGGACTTCCTTACCTGTGACGACATCGACTTTCATCCGACAGATGTACTGGAAGACGCCGACGGCAGTTTGATCGTTCTCGATACGGGTGGCTGGTATCACCTGTGCTGTCCCACCTCCAAACTGGGCAAGGCCGATGTGTCCGGAGCGATCTATCGAATCACGGGAAATAAGCAGCACAAGACGCTGGATCCACGCGGCTTGGAAATGGACTGGCCACATCTGAGTTCGGACGAACTCGTAAAACTTGTGGATGCGGGCCCAGCGAAGCGTAAGCGCGCCATTGAGTCGCTCGCCGCAATGGGAGAAGCCGCACTGCCCGTCCTTGCGGCGACAATCGGTGGGCCGGACAAGACTGCGCCACCGACCATGCGCCTCGGAGCCGTCTGGGCGGCCACTCGCATTGACAACGGGCGAGCCCGGGCCGCTGTCCGCAGCGCGCTCGGCGACGGTGACGAAACGGTCCGACAGGCCGCGATTCACTCGGCCAGTGTCTGGCGCGATCACGACGCAATTCCGGCGCTGCTCAAGATTCTTCAAGCTGGCGTCCCGCACAACCGCCGCGCG
>JBBRHH010000272.1:0-8079 GCA_038222915.1 Tepidisphaerales bacterium | reverse complement strand
GCCACCGCAATGACTTTTTCGCACTGCCGCCGCCGCGCCGCCAGCCTAAACCGCCGCAGCGTCTCCACCGCCCGGTCCATCAGCGCATTGGGCAACCGCCGCGCCGGAAAAGATCCGCGCCCCAATCCCACCATCTCCTTCACCCGCCAAAGCGTAGTAACGCCCCCATCCGCCGCCGCCTCCGCGACAATCATATGAATCGAGTTAGACCCCACATCAATCGCCGCCAGACGAATCCCCTCATGAGCCGCCGGAAAAACCCTCGCCCGCTTAGTAATTATCGATGCGCCGTTTCGCGACAAACCAATCATCCTTTCTCAAATCTGAAAAAATTCAAATTTGAAATCCGCGGCTCCTCCGATGGCTCAATGATAGTATTGATATCAATCCCCACGTTGCAAGAAACAACGCCGCCGATAAAAACGATTTTGACCCCCACCCGCCCCGCCTTACAATCCCCCCGCATTTTCCGCATTTTTCTGGAGTTCCGCATGATCAAGCTGGCCGCATTCGCCGACGAGATTTCACCAGATCTTAACGAACAGATCCGCGTCTGCCGCGACAACGCAGTCACCCACTTCGAGCTCCGCAGCGTTAACAAGATCAACGTCCTCGATCTCCCCATCCCCCTCCGTGCCGAAATCAAACAAAAGCTCGCCGACAACGGCCTCGCCGTCGTCAGCATTGGCTCTCCCATCGGCAAGGTAAAAATCGCCGACTCCTGGCCAAATCATTTCGACCGCTTCAAAATCGCCGCCGATCTCGCGGCCTATTTCAACGCCCCCTTCATCCGCGTCTTCAGCTACTACCCCGACTCCAAATCCGACGACATCCGCACCTATCGCGACGAAGTCGTCCGCCGATTCCAGGCCAAAGTCGACTATCTCCAAAACGCCCCCGCCGTCATGGTTCACGAAAATGAAAAAGACATTTACGGCGAAAAAGGCCGCGAATGTCTCGAGCTCATGAAAAGCGTAAACTCCCCAAAACTCCGAAGCGCCTTCGACTTCGCAAACTTCATCGCCGTCGGCGAACATCCCCTCGACAACTGGCCATCCCTCAAGCCGTACACCGCCCACATCCACATCAAAGACGCCATCATGCACCAGGACAAAGTCGTCCCCGCCGGCCAGGGCGACGGCCAGATCGAACCCATCCTCGCCGACGCCGTCCACTCCGGCTATTCGGGCTTCCTCAGCCTCGAACCCCACCTCAAAGTCGCCGGCCATTCCCACGGCGAAACCGGCGAAGCCCTCTTCAAAGTCGCCGCTGACGCACTCAAAACTATCTGCCACCGAGTCGGCATCTCCTTCCAATGAAGCACTTCGGCATCCGATTTCCCGGCGGCTTAACCTGGTCGGCCCCCTGGCCCGATCCCGCCCCCGCTCTGCAAGTCCTCGACCTCCCAACCCGTCTCCGCGTCCCCCTCATCAGCAGCAGCCACAAACCCCAATCTCCCCTCCCCCAAACCAAACCCCCCGGAACCCTCGTCGGCCAGGGCGAGCTTCTCACCCTCGAGGAAATCGAGTCCGGCCCCGCCGCCATCGCCCCCACCAGCGGCCGCATCGTCGGCCAAAGCCGCGTCACTCTCACCAACAACCGCGAATGTCCCGCCATCGACATCGAACCTGATTTCCAGGACCGCGCCGCCCGCTCCGAATCCCACGATCCCTCCCACGCCCAGGAACATCAGGACCTGATGGAGTCCCTCGCAAAAATCGACCGTTCCCAGCTCCCCGTCTGGATCGAGCGCCTCCGTCGCAACGGCGTCTATGCCGATCGCATCTCCTCCCCCGACCTCCTCGCCCAGCTCCGCATGGCCCTGGAAAATCCCGTCCAAACCCTTCTTTGCAGCCTCCTTGACGACGACCCGCCCCTTCGCCTCTCAGCAATTCTCGGCGCACGCTCCGCCCCAACCCTCGTCGAAGGCCTCCGCGTCCTCTCCCGAATCACCGGCGCAAAACGCACCGTCCTCCTCGTCGAGGCCGGCGCGCCCGGCCGCTGGTGGGCCCCCCTCGAACGCCTCACCCGCAAAGCCGGTTTCATCCTTGCTCAATCCCCGCACCGCTATCCCCAGGCCCACCCCACCCTCCTCCTCTACAACCTCCTCGACCGCAAGCTCCGCCCCAGCCGACTCCCCACCGAAGCCGGCGTCCTCCAGGTCGACACCACCGCCGCCATCGCCGTCGGCCGCTGTGCCGGCCGCGAACAGCCCATGTACCAATCCCCCATCGCCATTCGCGATCTCGGCAACCACAAATCCCACTACGTCGTCGCCCCCATCGGCATGTCCATTCGTCAGGTCCTCGCCCAGGTCGGCATCGATACCGATTTCATCGAACTCCGTGGCGGCGCGGCCTTGCGCGAATCACAAATCCACCTCGATTCCGTCGTCAGCGGCGCAGAGCTCAACCTCCACGTCATCCATCGTCCAATCAGCGTCGTCCCCGATCCCTGCATCCGTTGCGGCTGGTGCGCCGAAAGCTGCCCCACCCGAATCCAGCCCGCCGGCCTTCTCGAAGCCGCCCAGCGCGACGACCGCCCCCTCGGCGAACGCTACGGCCTCGAAGCCTGCATCGAGTGCGGCGTCTGCACCCACGTCTGCCCCGCGCGTTTGCCTCTTTTGGGCTCCATCCGTAAGTTGAAGCACTAGACGTGACCCTGTCGCCGCGCTCACCAATCAACAACAGGGCCGCGCCGCACGCGCAATGTCCCAGCAAATGTCCCAGCCAGCACTCTTATCCGCCGAAGACGTACCTCCGGCGCGACCCGCGCCTCCCCCGCGCATGCGCCGCGCTCCCACCTACGGCAGCAGCATCGGCATCTTCTACCGCATGCACATGATGGGCGCAATCTTCCCCATCACCGCCGGCCTCGCCTTCTACGGTTGGCGCGCTGCCATGTCCATCGCCATCGTCGTCACCTCCGCCATGGCCGGCATGGTCATCTGGCGTCGCATCGGCAAGCGCGGCTTCACCCTCCGTCCACCCCACGGCCTCTGGATGTCCCTCCTCCTCGCCCTCACACTCCCCGCCCACCTCCTCTCACAGCCCGGCCCTAACGACCATCTCCCCTTAAGCCTCTGGGCCATCCTCCCCGCGGCCGGCCTTCTCCTCGTTGTCCTCATGTGGGTCCTCGGCGGCGTCGGCTCCCCGCGCTTCCATCCCGTCCTCGTCACCAATCTCCTCCTCGTCCTCTTCGTCGGTGACTCCCTCGTCCCCCACTGGGTTCTCCAGCGCAGCCACACCGTCACCGGCGATCTCATGAGCGTCACCGATCCCGCCAACTCCAAGCCCAGCCGCGATGGCTGGCGCACCACCTCCCCCATCCCCCGTCAGGACGGCCTCTACGTTAAAGAACCCGCCTCCCTCCGCCTCACTCTCTTCACCACCAACTCCGCCGCGCCCGCCCTCATCTCCAATCCCCAGCCCGCCAACCGCGTCGCTGCGCCCCCAAGCCCCACCCAGGTCAGCCAGCGCGCCACCGAGGAAATGGATCGCCTCCTCGACGGCCTCCCCGCCCTCGAAGACCTCGCCATCGGCGGCCACCCCGGACCCATCGGCGCAGGCTCCGCCATCGCCGTCATCATCGGCGGCCTCTTCCTCCTCTATCGCGGCCTCATCGACTACCGCATCCCCCTCATCATCATCTTCACCGCCTTCGCCGCCTTCCTCGTCCTCCCTCTTCCCATCGTCATGGACAACGCCACCGTCTGGCGCTCCCTTTTCATGCCCAGACTAGGCATCGACGGCGGCACGGCAGTAACGTTCGTAAACTACGAACTAATGGCCTCCCCGCTCCTCTTCGTAGCCTTCTTCCTGGCCACCGCGCCAGCAGTCCGCCCCATGGCCCGCCGCGCCAGAACCATCTACGCCCTGTTAACAGGAATAGCCGCCGCAGCGTCCCAGTTGTATCTATCAGTCAGCTACGGCCCCTACGTCGCCCTGCTACTGGTAAGCCTCCTAACGCCACTATTAGACCGATGGTTCGCCTCCCGCCCGCTTGTTTGATTTACTCCTACTGCCTGCCGCCTACCCCCCCATCATCTCCACTGCCATCCGCGCCACATTCCACGAAGCCCCCTCATCATTCGGCCCAGCCTTCCTCAACCCACTCACCACCCGCTTCAGCTCCCGCCTTTGCCCCGCAAGCTTTTCAGGATTCCGCAAATAATCCAGCGCCATCTCCGCAATCGGCCTGCTATCCCCAAACCATGGCACAAACTCCGGCACAACATGCTCCCCTTTCTGCTCGAGATGTTCCCCGCGCCCGGCGAGCAGATTGATCAACCCAAAAGTCCGCGTCTTCACAATCCACCGCGCAATTCCATGCCACGCCAGCCAGTTCGCCCGATACATGATGATCATCGGCACCCCATGCGCCGCCACCTGCAGCGTCCCCGTCCCCGACTTCACCAGGCAGAAATCACATCGCGGCGTCATCCAGTCAATCGCCCCCACCCTCACCTCAATATCCGGAAAGCCCGCCGCCAGCTTCGTCACGATCGGATCCGTCACATGCGTAGTCGGCGCAAGAAACTTCGCCCCCGGAAACGCCTCCCGAATCCGCGCCGTGACTTCCAGCATCCCCGGAAAATTATTCCCCACCTCACCCTTCCGCGACCCCGCCAGCAGTCCAACAACTGGTGGCCTTTTCTCAAACCCCACCACCGCCCCATCCTCAACATACGGCCCCGGCTGAATCTCCTCCAGCAATGGATGCCCAACAAAGCGTGCGTCCACCCCGCGCGACCGCAGATACTCCTCCTCGAACGGCACAATCGACGCCACCTTGTCCACCACCGCCCGCAACTGCTCAATCCGTCCCGGCCGAGAAGCCCACAACTGCGGCGGAACATAATAAAGCACCGGAATCCCCATCCCCTTCGCCAGCTTTGCAAAGTGCCGGTTCATTGCAAACGAATCAATACAAACCAGAAGATCCGGCTTATTCGCGGCAAAATACCGCCGAGCCCACTTCAATAGCCGCAGCACCTCCAGCGCCCGAAACGCCGCCCGCCACGTCATCGCCGCCCGGCTCACCGACTCATGATGCACCACCACCCCCGCATTCCGCATCGACTGCCCCCCAATCCCTTCCAGCACAATCTCTTCATCCATCACCTGCAGAGCCCGCGCCAGCGCAGCCGCATGCAAATCACCACTCAACTCGGCCACCACAACGAATACGCGACGCGGCATCGCCGCAAGTGCAACGGCGGCGCGGGAAGGTGTCAAGCAGCGCCGTTGCCTTTCACCCCAAAGCCTGTCCGAAAACAGACGGCCGCCTCTTCGTATATCGCGATCAGTTGTGGCAAAACGCGCGGAGTGTCATACACGGCTTTTGCGCGCTGGAACGCCAGTTGGCCGTACTGACCGCGCTGCCCAGCATTAGACAAAAAACCGTCGAGCCCCGCGGCCAACTCCTCCGTACTGCCAGGCTCGACCAGAACCCCCGCCTTGCCGTGGTCGAGAAGTTCGGGAAGTCCTCCGGTCTTCGTTGCGATGATGGGGCGGCCCAGCGCCATCGCTTCGAGTGTGCTCAGGGAGAAATTCTCAAAGCCGATGCTGGCCTGCACATAAACATGGGCATCGTGCCCGTGTCGATCCACCTCGGCGCTGCTGACCACTCCGGTCAGGTGGATGCGCTGGCGAATGGCCGGGTCGGGAACGATCTGCTGGAGAACGCGCGCAAAGGTGCGCCCACGCCCCCAGCAATCCGCGCCGACCAGCCACAACTCCGCGCGCGGGTGCCGATCCGCGATCATCGCAAAAGCGCGGCAGAGAGTGTCCTGCCCTTTGAGCGGTTCGAGCCGGCCCACGCACAGCACCCGCAACGCCCCGTCGTCGCCTGGAAGTTCGGCCGCGGATTCCGGAACATCAATGAAGTTGGGAACGACCTGCATGGGGCGTCGCAACGTCCAGTTGCGGCCGGCCCATTGGCGCATGGCGTTACTGGGAGCGGTAACGAGATCCGCGTAGCGGGCGACAACGTGGCGCTCCAGGCGTGCCAGCAGTACGTTCATCGGATCAAACGCCGTCTTGTTGATTTTGTTGAACAATTCCCACGGGCAGTGCATCCGCACCACCAGCGGCCAACGCCGCAACCTCCCCGCCATCCAACCGTTGGCCGCGAATTCAGGCGCTTCAACCAGATCTAGCGGATGACGCCGATCGATCTCGAGCAGCGCCGCCTCAGTCGCCAGCGTCCAGCGGATCAGATGCCACACCGACGCGTTGCACGCACCCATCAACCGCGCCGCGATATTCCAGTAAAGCCATCGCACGACCCGGCTGGACGACCTGAGGTGAAAATCGGCCGCGATCCGATGCACGGTCACGTTAATCTGCTCAGGAGAGGTCCGTTGCGAAGGGCCGGCAACAACGTGTACGTCATGCCCAACTCTGCCCAGCGCGCCGGCCAGGCGATACGTGTAACTACTCACGCCGCCAGGCAGGGGGGGATACGCATAGCAAACAAGCCCAATCCGCATGAATCTCCCACTTGCGTCGTTAGCGACGTGACAATGCAAGTCGCAATCATAAACGTAACGGATCATCCTCAACATCTTGGCATTCGTTATCTTTCTGTCATAACCCGTTCATCAATCGGCGAATCGGCGTTCCAAATAAATACCAAACAAAAAATCCACATTACCTTGACAAAATGCTAACTATCTGCGTACAATCACAACAGCAGCCGATGATGCCGACGAACATCCACTGCCGCCGGGGCGAAGCCGCGCCGGCAAAACCCGATCAGAGGTGTGCCATGCCTGGGGAAACTCCGTTCACCACCAACCTCCACGACCGCCCGGCCATCCCCCGGACGCAAATTCGTCGCACGTATCGCCTCGCTTCCCGCAATGGTTCATCGCCGTTTCCTTCCGTCGCGTTGGCTGTCTTGGGTGCAGCGAAGCAAGTCGAACAGGGGAGATTTCGGGGAGAAAAGAGGGAGGTTTTGTGCAGAAAAGGGGAGGAAAGAGGGAGAAAAAGGGGAGATTTTGGGGAGGGAAAGGGGTCGCTTTTCAAAGCCAAAACCGCTCTAAACCCTTGTCATTCCTCAATCCCCTGTCTCAAACAAGAAAAAATCAACTGCGCAGCGCGTAAAAGGCCAACAAAGCGCCCCCTCCTCCAACCCCATCCTTGGCCGTTGGAGTCTCAAGTTGACTTCCCCCCCAACCTCCCCGACAAAGAACCCCTGCGCCAGCCTTCGGCCCCAACGGGGGGCCTCAGCCAGCGCCTGTTGTTTTTCTGGAATCCGATGGCCATCGCCTCCCTCGTCAACGTCGAAAAGCATTTCGGCAAAAAAGTCCTCTTCGAAAAGCTCGATCTCGCCATCTACGAGAACGAGCGCGTCGGCTTCATCGGCGCCAACGGCGCCGGCAAGACTACCCTCTTCCGCATGCTCACCGGCCAGGAGAAACCTGACTTTGGCACCGTCTCCGTCGGCAAAAACACCAAAGTCGGCTACCTCGTGCAGAACCCCGTCTTCGATCCCGAAAGTACCGTCGTCGATGAGGCCGAGCTTGGCTTCGCCGATCTTCACCGACTCTCCCACCAGCTCCGCGATCTCGAACATCGCATGGCCGACGCGGCTGGCGACGCGCTTGAAAAAATTCTCGAGAAATACCAGAACGTCCAGCACGACTTCGACCTCGCCGGCGGCTATGTCTGGCAACACAAAATGGAGGCCACCCTGCTGGGCGTCGGCCTTGGCCGCGAAACCTGGGAACAAAAAGTCTCCGAGCTCTCCGGCGGCCAGCGCTCCCGTCTTGCGCTCACCAAGCTCCTCCTCTCCGAGCCCGATCTCCTCCTCCTCGACGAACCCACCAACCATCTAGATCTCACCGCCATCGAGTGGCTCGAAAAATACCTCTCCGATTTCAAAGGTGCCGTCGTCCTGGTCTCCCACGACCGCTTCCTCCTCGATCGCGTCGCCACCCGCATCGTCTGGCTCACCCGCGCCCAGATCAGCAGCTACCCCGGCAACTACTCCGCCTACGTCGAACTGCGCACCCTCGAAGAACTCTCCCAGCAACGCGCTTACGAAGTCCAGCAAAAAGACATCGCCAAACAG
>JBBRHH010000271.1:0-8129 GCA_038222915.1 Tepidisphaerales bacterium | reverse complement strand
GCGCATGTCCTCTTGCCTGAGCCGATGGGTCCAACCGGGGGCAATATGCCCCACGGGCAGGACGCCGGCTTCCTCGGCAAGGCCTATGATCCGTTCGTGCTGGGGGCCGATCCTTCGAAAAAAGATTTTAAGGTCCCCGATCTTCTTCCGCCGGGCTATATCGGCCAGGCGCGTGAAGAGCGGCGGCGCAAGCTGCGTGAAGTGGTTGACGGCACTGTCAAGAACTTCGAAGCCAGCGAGAGCGCCTCGCTGATGGACGCGGATTTCCAAAACGCCTTCAAACTGATGACCAGCACCAAGGCGCGCGACGCCTTCGATCTAGCCAAGGAACCGCAGAACGTCCGCGATCGCTACGGAATGACCCGCTTTGGCCAATCCTGTCTGCTGGCGCGGCGGTTGATCGAATCGGGCGTGCGCTTTGTCACCGTCAACACATTCCTCACTGTTTTCGACGAAATAACCTGGGACATTCACGGCAGCAAGCCGTTCACATCAATCACTGGCATGAAAGAAATCGTCGCGCCGATGTACGACCAGGGCTATAGCGCGCTGATTGAAGACCTGAGCCAGCGTGGTCTTCTCGACGACACCCTCGTCTGCTGCTTATCCGAGTTCGGCAGGACGCCGCGCATCAACCCCGCCGGCGGCCGCGATCACTGGCCCGCCTGCTGGACCGTTTATTTTGCAGGCGGCGGCGTGAAGGGCGGCCGGGTGGTTGGGAAGAGCGACGAGATCGGCGCTTATCCCGCCGAGCGACCGGTCTCCCCTTCGGAAATCGTCGCGACCATCTATCACAGTCTTGGCATTGATCTCGAAACACAACTCCCCGGACCGCAGGGTCGGCCCTACGGCCTGGTCGATTCCGGGACCAAGCCGGTCATGGAGCTCTTCTAATTGTTCCACGCAGCATGATGCGATTTTGTACAACCATCGTTTGTTCGTTATTGGTTGCCTCCTATTGTGTGGCCGCGCCGTCGTCGCAACCTGCGGGCAGCACTCTCGCTCTACTTCCGGCGGAAACCACACTGACCGGCTCCGGCTCGCGGCAGTCCTTGGTGGTTGAGTGGACCGGAAATGGACAGTTCCTCGGTGAAGCGGGCGACGTGACGTTCACCTCCAGCGATACTGGTATCGTCCGCATCGCGAATCGTACGCTCATTCCTGTGGCCGATGGCGCCGCTGTCGTCACGGCCAAGGCCGGCGATTTGACCGCCGCCGCGAAGGTCACCGTTCGCGATACTGGCCATCCCTCAACGCCGACATTTCGAAATGATGTTCAGCCGATCCTTGCGGCCGCCAATTGCAGTTCAGGTGGATGTCACGGGGCGGCCGCTGGAAAGAATGGATTCAAGCTTTCCCTCCGTGGCTATGACAACGACGGCGACTGGCGGGCCATTACCCGCAGCGCCCTGGGCCGGCGGCTTGATCTCGCCGATCCTGTACAAAGCTTGCTGCTGCTCAAGCCCACCGCGGCCGTCGCTCACAAGGGCGGCGAGCGCATAAAAGTTGGTTCGCCCGAGTATCAGATGCTGGCGGACTGGATCGCGGCCGGCGCGCCGGGGCCAAAAATGGATGATCCTCGCATCGAGCGCCTGGAGTTTCTTCCCGCGCACGTCATCGTCAAGCCGAACACCGTTCAGCGGCTGATCGTCCTCGCGCATTTCTCCGATGGAACGGTGAAGGACGTTACGCGACTGGCGAAATACACCGCATCGGACACGTCGGTGGCGATCAATGACGAAAAGGAAGCCGGTCGCGTGAAGGTGCTCGGCCGAGGTGAAGGGGCAATCACTGCGTGGTATCTGAGCCGCATCGCCGTTGCGACGGTCACTGCTCCGTATGAAGGAACGCCGCCTGAAGTATTTGCGAAAGAGAAGAAGGCGAACTTCATCGACGAGCAGGTGCTGCGCAAGCTCCAGGACCTGAATCTCCCGCCATCGCCGGCCGCGACCGATGAGGAGTTTCTCCGTCGTACTTTCCTGGACACCGTTGGAACCTTGCCCAGCGCCGATGAGGCGCGTGCTTATCTCGCAGACACATCGGAAGGCAAACGGGCACGTTTGATCGAATCACTCTTGAAGCGGCCGGAATTTATCGATTACTGGTCGTACAAATGGTCGGATTTGTTGCTGGTCAGCAGCAAGCGTCTGACGCCGACCGCGATGCGGTCCTACTACGGTTGGGTGCGCGAGCAGGTGGCCGCGAACACGCCGTGGGACCAGTTGGCGCGGAAGGTCGTGACTGCAACCGGCAGCACGCTCGAGAATGGGGCCGCGAACTTCTATCGTCTGCACGACGATCCAATGCTGATGTCGGAGACGGTAAGCGTGGTGTTTCTTGGCATGTCGATCAATTGTGCCAAGTGCCACAACCACCCGATGGAGAAGTGGACCAACGACCAGTATTACGGAATGGCCAACTTATTCGCCCGCGTGAGGACGAAGAATGCTTCGGGCGACGGGAATTTTGTGGTGTTCACGGCCGCCGAAGGGGATATTGCCCAGCCGTTAACGGGCCGGCCGCAACCGCCGCGACCTCTGGATGGACAAGCCATTCCCGCGGATTCAACCGCAGACCGTCGCCTCGCGGCGGCCGATTGGCTCGTTTCAAAAGACAATCCCTATTTCGCGCGTGCCATCGCCAATCGGGTCTGGGCAAACTTCATGGGCGTCGGGCTCGTTGAAGCCGTTGACGACATGCGCGTGACGAATCCCGCGAGCAACGAACAGCTTCTCTCGGCACTTGCCGCGTATCTGGTTGATCATCATTATGACGTGCAGGCGCTGATGCGGGTGATTCTCGAGTCGCAAACGTATCAGCGCTCCAGCCAGGTGACCGGGCCAAACGGCGCTGACAGGCGCTTTTACAGCCGCTACTATCCGCGCCGGCTGCGTGCCGAAGTGGCGCTCGACGCGCTCAGCCAGGTTACCGGCGCACCGACGCAGTTCAAGGATTATCCGCTGGGCACGCGGGCGATGCAGCTTCCGGATTCCAACGTCGATTCCTACTTTCTGAAGACCTTCGGCCGCCCCGAGCGCATCCTGACCTGCGAATGCGAACGCACCAGCCAGCCGAGTATGGCGCAGGTGCTGCACCTCACCAACGGCGACACGATCAACATGAAACTGCAGGCCAAGGGGAATCGACTCGAGCAATTGCTCGCGGCCAACACGCCTACGGAGAAGATTGTTGAGGAGGCGTATCTGTCGGCACTGTCACGCTTCCCGACGGCGTCGGAGAAATCCGAACTGATGGCTACACTTCCGCAGACGCTGGACGCCGGGCGGCGTGAGGCGATTGAAGATTTCTACTGGAGTCTGCTCAGCAGCAAGGGGTTCCTGTTCAATCACTAACGCGGGTGTCATGAAGTCGTTGCCCTTCGCCTGTCTTGTACTGCTCACGCTTTCAGCTTCGAGGCTGCGCGCCGTCGATGCGCCGTCTTACGCGCAAGTTCACGCGATATTCGCGCAACACTGTCTCACCTGTCACGATTCGGCCAAGGATCCCGAAGCAAACCTTTCACTCAATTCTCACGAGGCACTCCTTAAAGGAGGCGACGACGGCGCGGTGCTTGTGCCACACAAGCCCGAGGAGAGTCTTCTGCTGCAGCAGATCGAGCACAAGAAAAAGCCGTTCATGCCGCCGCCGAAGAAGGGGGACAACCTCAGTGACGAAAATATCGCACTTATCCGAGCCTGGATTCTTGCGGGTGCTGCTGGGCCGCAACCAGGCGAGATCCTTGCATCGACCACCGCGCCGAGTCTGCCGAAAATCCTGCCGACGGTGATGCCCCGGCGCGCGATTCAGTCGCTGGCGTTCAACACGAATACCAAAGTTCTGGCAGTGGCGCGTCCCAACGAGATCGACCTGCGGGCCGCTGGCGATGTCTACCGATCCGCCCGGAAATTGCCCACGACGCGCGGCGCTCTGAACGACATTGTCTTTACCGCCGACGGCACAAAGCTCATCGCGGGTGCGGGCAAGCCGGGTGTCAGTGGTGAAGTGCAAATCTTCAACGCGGCCGACGGTTCACTTCTGCGAAGTATTTCCGGACACAAGGACGCCATCTATTCGCTCGCGATATCGCCCGATGGCCACACGCTCGCTACGGGAAGCTACGATCAGAAAATCATTCTCTGGTCGCTTGATGACGGAAAGCAAATCCGCGAGTTGGTCGGCCACAACGGCTCGATCTTCGCCCTGTCATTCCGAAACGATGGGAAAGTACTCGCCAGCGCCAGCGCCGATCGGACTGTGAAGCTCTGGGACGTCGCCACCGGCAACCGTCTCGACACGCGTTCTGAACCCTCGAAGGACCTTTACACGCTCGCCTTCAGCCCCGACGGCAAACGCCTTGCGGCCGGCAGCGCCGACAATCGCATCCGCATCTGGCAGATCAGCGAAAGCGGCGCGGAGGGCACCAACCCCATTCGTGTCTCGCAGTTCGCGCACGAGGGAACGGTATTGAAAGTCGTGTGGTCGCCTGATGGAAAAACACTCGCGTCATCCGCCGACGACAAAAGCGTCAAGCTCTGGGACGCATCCAGTTCCGACTCGCTCAAGCAGCGGCTGACGCTCGCGATTCAGCCAGATTGGCCAACGGCGCTGGCGTTCGTGAATGATGCGAAAACGCTGGCGGTAGGGCGGCAGGATGGATCGCTTGCCTTCTACGATGCAACCACCGGCGCTGAACAACCTCCACCCAAACCTGAGGCGGTCGCGCTGGACCCGGCCGGGCTGCAGCGCGGGCAAACGTCGCGTATCAACCTGATCGGCAAAAACCTCTCGGCGTTGTCCGCCGTTACGGTCAAATCACCCGATGGAAAACTAACCGCGAAGCTTCTCGCCCTCGATACGGATCGTCCTGAGTTAGCCACGATCGAGCTCTCGGCGGCCGCCGACCTCCCAGCCACATCTTACGAAGTGACGGTGACCGGCACTGGCGGCATGAGCGCCCCATTGAAAGTGTTTGTTGAAGACATCCCACAGATCCACGCCCAACCTACGGCAGCCGGACCAATCGCATTGCCCGCAAGTGTCTGGGGCCGGTTCATTCAGGCCGGTTCAACATTTGTCGTGCAGTTCGATGCGAAAGCAAAGCAACCCATCGTTCTCGATGCGGCCGCACAGCGTCTCGGATCGAAGGCAACCGCCTTGCTGACCGTCCTGGACGAGTCCGGAAAACCAGTGATGTCCGGCTCACGGTTTAACGACGATGCAGACGCATTGCTCGTCTTCATTCCGCCAACGGATGGCCGATACACACTCCGCATCTCGGACGTGAACAACACCGCGTCCGACCAGCACTTCTTCCGAGTCTCGGTCGGCCAGTTCCAGGTTGTTACCGGAACATTTCCGCTTGCGATCCCAGCCAACACGGAGTCAATGGTTCACCTGGTCGGACTGAATGTACCCGCCGACACGACCGTGAAGTTGAAGGCCGGCGCGGCTGGAGAAATGGAACTTCCGACCGGCGCGTTTCGCACCCGCGCCCCGGTGAAAGTAATCGTCAGCGAGACTCCGGAACTCACCGAGACCGAGCCAAATGACCAGCCGGCCCAGTCCTCGGCATTGCCGGTTCCCGGCTCTGTCAGCGGCATCATTAATGCTCCGGGCGATGCGGATTTGTACCGCTTCGCCGCCAAGGCGAATCAGAACTACGTCGTCGAAACGCTTGCGTCCCGTCGCGGCTCTCCGTGCGACACGCGGATTGAGATCCTGCACACCGACGGCCGTCCCGTCGATCGCGTCCAATTGGTCGCGGTTCGCGATTCCTATATCAACTTCCGCGCCATCGACGGCAATGGCAGTGGCGCGCGTTTCCAAAACTACGAGGAGATGCAGCTCAATCAGTTCATGTACATGTCGGGCGAAGTGGTAAGGCTCTTCCTCGAGCCGCGCGGCCCCGACTCGGAATACAATTTCTACGTCGCCACCAACGGCAAACGCCGCTGCTATTTCGACACCACGGCCTCGTCGCATGCCCTCGACGAGAAGACCTATATCGTCGAACCCCACGCGCTATCCGAATCGATCCCGCCCACCGGCCTTCCCATCTTTCGCCTCCATTACGAAAACGACGACGACGCCGACCGGATACTCGGCTCCGATTCGCGGCTCATCTTCACACCGCCCGCCGACGGTGAATATCTCGTCCGCGTGACAGACACCCGCAACCTCGGCGGCGAGCGATTCACATATCGCCTCACCGTCCGTCCCGCCAAGCCCGACTTCACCGTCACGGCCGACGGCTTCAATGGTGCAATCCCGGCCGGTTCGGGCAGACCGTTCACGCTCCGCGCGGACCGGACCGATGGATACGACGGGCCGATCCGTGTCGAGCTCAGCGGCGCGCCGGCAGGCTTCACGGTCTCATCTCCCGTCATCATCGAGGCCGGCCAACTCACCGCCATGGCCACGCTCTTCGCCGCCGCCGACGCACCCGCGCCGACAAAGGAAAATGGAATGTCCCTCAAGGCCGTCGCCACCGCCGCGACCGGGCCGCAACCGACCACCAAGCCGGTCATGGGCATTGGCAAAGTATCGCTCGCTCCAAAACCCGCCGCCTTCGCCATCCTCGAGCCCTCCTCGGCCGCCTCCACCCGCCCCATCGAAATCACCATCACCCAGGGAAAGCTAACCCCCGCCACACTGAAACTGCAGCGAAACGGCCAGACCGGTCCAATCACCTTCGACGTCGAAAACCTCCCCCACGGCGTCATCGTCGCCGACATCGGCCTCAACGGCGTCCTCATTCCCGAAGGCCAGTCCGAGCGCCAGATCTTCTTCGCCTGCCCTGCATGGGTATCGGACACCGATCGTCCGATCTACGCAAAGATTCGTGAGGCAGGCAATCCAACGTCAACGCCGGTGCTACTTCGCGTTCGACGCGCGACAGAAGCAACCGCAGCACCGAAGTAATGGCGCCATCTCCATCCGCCTATCATTCTGCAATGTTCGGCTCCCATCTCTCCATCTCCGGCGGCATGCACAACGCGCTCTTGACTGCCGAATCGCTGGGCATGGCGACGGTTCAGGTCTTCACCAAAAATCAGCAGCAGTGGAAATGCTCCCCGCTATCCGATGAATGCGTGGCCGATTGGAAATCCCACTGCAAGCGCCTCAACTTCAAACACACCGTCAGCCATGACAGCTATCTGATCAATCTTGCCTCGCCGGACGAAGCGCTCTGGCTCAAGAGCATCGAGTTGTTCATCGAGGAAATCTCACGCTGTGTCACGCTCGGCATTCCGTATCTGGTCACCCACCCCGGCGCGCACGTCGGATCGGGCGAGGAGGCCGGGCTGAAGCGCGTGGCCGCCGCCTTTGATATCGTGCACGATCGCATGCCCGCGAAGAACGTCATAACTTGTCTCGAGATTACCGCCGGCCAAGGCAGTAGCCTTGGATATCGCCTGGAACATCTCGCGGAGATTCGTGCGCTTGTGAAAGCACCCAAACGGCTTGGCGTCTGTCTCGACACGGCCCATCTCTTCGCAGCCGGCTACGACTTTCGCGGTCGAAAATATTCCAAATTCGCCAAAGACCTCGACCGCATCATCGGCGTCAAGCACGTGAAAGTGCTCCACCTGAACGATTCGAAACGCGAACTGGGCAGCCGCGTCGATCGCCATGAACACATCGGCCGGGGCACGATCGGCATTGAAGGATTCAAGCCATTCGTTCGCGACAAGAACTTTGCCGATGTGCCAAAGATCCTGGAAACCCCCAAGGACAAGAACCAAGCGGGCAAGGAGTGGGACCGGGTCAATCTGGACCTCCTACGCGGCCTTATGTGAATCGCCCGCTACGTCTGATAAGAACGGACCGAAGGCAGCATTCCAAACTGGTTATTGCGAACGACGGCAATACTTAACAGCACTCAATTGACCAACCCTCCGGTACGGACGATTATTCACCGGAAGGACTGCATTTTGCGTCTTTTTGAAGCAATAGACCGCGCAAGCAGACCCAACGCGACTTCAATCCTGGGACACACCGACACGCATGGCCCCACCCATCGCCAATCCCCATCGCCACACCATGCGCGGCACCATCCGCGTCTTTCTGGCCGAATCGTTGATGTTCCCGACCGGCCTGGTCACCGCTGCCTACCTCACGCGGCATCT
>JBBRHH010000270.1:0-8141 GCA_038222915.1 Tepidisphaerales bacterium | reverse complement strand
GCTTCCACTGGAAATGGAGCGACCACGAAATCAATCAGGCCATTCACGCCGAGAAAACGTTCACGCAATTGATCGAAACCATGGGCGGCACCGCCGGCGGCCCCAAAGACCAGCCCAGCCACAGCATGCACAACCCCGGCCGCGTCATTCACGAAGTGGGCGGCGCACTCATCGGCGCTGATGCGAAAAAGTCCGTCTGCAATTCGTGGAACCAGACCTGGGATGTAAAAAACCTCCTCCTCTGCGACGGCGCGGCCTTCGCCTCCAACGCAGACAAGAACCCCACCCTGACCATCATGGCCATGGCCTGGCGCGCCTGCGATCACCTCATCGAAGAGACGAAAAAAGGAAACCTGTGAGCAACGAAAATACCGGCTACGAAATCTCCCGCCGCGAGGCCATGCAGTGGGTTCTCGCCGCCGTCGCTGCGGCCTCACTCCCCGCAACGGCCATGAGCGCCACCAGCCAACCGTCCGGCAAACCCTACGGCAAGGATCCTAACCTCACCAAGTTCTATCGCCCCGGCGCATTCTGGCCGCTTACCTTCACGCTCGCCGAGCGAAAGACCGCCACCACCCTCGCTGATGTCATCCTCCCCAAGGACGAATACGGCCCCGCCGCCCACGAAGTCGGCGTGACCGCCATGATCGACGAATGGATCTCCGCCCCCTACCCTCAGCAACAAGCCGATCGAACCCCCATCCTCGAAGGACTCGCCTGGATCGAAGCCGAATCCACCAAGCGATTCGACCAATCGTTCTCCCAAATTGAAGACGAGCAGCGCAAGGCTATCTGCGACGACATCTGTTTTCAGGGCACCGCCAAACCTGAGTTGAAAAAAGCCGCCGATTTCTTCTCAAAATTCCGCTCCCTCGCCGCTTCCGCCTACTACGGAACACCCGCCGGCTGGCAGGCCATCGGCTACGTCGGCAACATCCCCCTCGCCCGCTTCGATGGCCCCCCAGCCGCCGTCCTAGAAAAACTTGGCGTCACCCAAACCGTCAAGACCGAAGAGGCGTAACCGTCGCCACAATTGCCCGCGCGAGTTCCGCATCCTGGTGCGGAAAAACAGTCCGCATATCCAGCCGGAATTTTCCACCCGCCACATATCCCAACACCGCCGGATCGCCCTTCCGCATCCGCTCCGCAAGTTCATCCACGCGCATCGAATCGGGCAATAGATCAACCGTCACCGAATCAATCGCCGACTTAGGCAAAGTCCCGCCCCCCACCGGCCCCTTCCCTCGACCAACCGAAGCCTTTACCGGCAAACCCGCCACCGCCGGCACGATTCCCGCCGCCCGCGCCTGCAATTCTTCAAACGAAACTTTCATCATCCGAAGCACGGGCAAATCCTCAAAAGCCGTCTGTCTCAGATACGCTTCAATCGTCGCCTGCATCGCCGCCATCGTCAGCTTATCGCACCGAAGCGCCCGAAAAAGCGGCTCCCGCTTCAACCGCGCAACCATCTTCCGCTTCCCCGCGATAATCCCCGCCTGTGGCCCGCCCATCAGCTTGTCCCCGCTGAAACAAACCAGATCCACACCGGCCTTCAACACCTCCGCAGGCGTAGGCTCATGCTCCGCCCCCGTAAAATATTCATCGCTCAAAATCGCCCCGCTCCCCAGATCCTCCACAAACGCCACCCGCTTCTTCTTCGCCACTTTCGCGATCTCCTCGCGCGAAGCCGACTCCACAAATCCCTCCATGAAGAAGTTACTCCGATGCACCTTCAAAACCATCGCCGTCCGCTTGTCGATTCCCTTCGCATAATCCTTCGCCGCAGTCTTGTTCGTAGATCCCACCTCGCGCAACTCGGCGCCGCTAGCCTCCAATATCTCTGGTATCCGAAACCCCCCGCCAATCTGCACCAGCTCCCCGCGCGAAATGACCACCCGATTCCGCGGCCCAATACAAAAATGCTTCAACATCAGCACCAGCGCCGCCGCACAATTGTTCACCACCGTGGCTGCATTTCCTAGAACAACCTCCAGCGCATACTCCAGAAACCCCGCCCGATGCCCACGCTCCCCCAATGAAAGATCGAATTCCAGATTCGTGTACGACGACGCAACCCGCGTCACAAGCTCCACCGCCTCCGCACCGAGCGGCGACCGGCCCAGATTCGTATGCACAATAATCCCCGTCCCATTCACTACCCCCCGCAACCGCGAGCGTCCAACCCCCTCCGCCGCCTCCCGAACCTTCTCCACGATCTCCTCAAACACCACTACTTCCCCCGCCGCCCGCGCCCCCTTCAATTCCTCCCGCGCCAACGCCACCACCATCGGCCGCGGCAAGTCGCTCTCCCCAATCGCCTCCACCAGGCGATGCACCGACGGAATACTCCGTAGAAAATTCTCGCTCACGCGTCAATCCGAATCCGGGCCTTGCCCGCACGCTCAATCTCCCCAATCACCTTGAAGATCATCGTCTTGTTCCGCCGCGCAACCTCCCGCGCCGCCCCCAGCTTCTTAGGCGACACACAAAGCAAAAGCCCGCCACTCGTTTGGGCATCCGCCAGCAGCGTCCGCTGAGCCTCAGTCGCCTTCCCCCAATCCACAACCTCCTCCACCGATTTCATATTCTCAAAAGTCCCCCCCGATACACATCCCCGCGCGATGAGTTCCAACACCTCCCCGTCCATTGGCGGAACCGCCACCGCATCCACCCGCGCCTGCACCCCGCTCGCCCGGCACATCGACATCAAATGCCCCAGCAATCCAAACCCAGTCAAATCCGTGGCCGCCCGACAAATCCCCATCTCCGCCAGATCCGCCCCGACTTTATTCAAATGCGTCATCAGCGACACAACCTTCTTAGCCAGCCGCGCACTCGTCAAATTTCGCTTGATCCCCGTCGTCACAATCCCGGTCCCAATCGGCTTGGTCAGCACCAGCAAATCACCCACCCGAGCCGCCGCGTTCGTGAGCATCCGCTTCGGCGAAACCATCCCCGTCACCGCCAGCCCGTAAATCGGCTCCAGGTTCCGAATCGTGTGCCCGCCAACCAGCGCACACCCCGCCTCCGCCGTCTTCTTCGCCCCGCCCAGCAACACCCGCGTAATTACCTCCGGCGGCACCTTGTCCGTCGGCATTCCCACAATATTCAACGCGCACAACGGCCTTCCGCCCATCGCATAGACGTCCGACAGCGCATTGGTCGCCGCGATCCGCCCAAAATCAAAAGCGTCGTCCACGATCGGCGTAAAGAAATCAACCGTCTGAACCAGCGCCTGCGTTTTGGATATGCGATACACCCCAGCATCATCCGCCGTGCCCGCACCCACCAGAAGATTCGGATCCTTCGACATCGGAATCCCCCGCAACACCTGCGCAAGCAAACGCTGGCTGATCTTCGCCGCGCACCCGCCGCACGATGACAGCGCCGTCAGCTTCAGCGTCTCCACATCCGCCAAGGTTCCGCTCCTTCCCAAAACGACAATCCCCCGGCCAATAGCCGGGGGCATAGTCATATCAGATGGATTGCGTTGTCAGCAACAGCCCTCTATTGGCCACCGCCAAAGATGCTCGAATCGCGCGGTGCACTCGGAGCGCTCGGCGTCGAAACCGTCTCAATCACCGGCGTCGACACGTTGGCATTCGAATTAAAGCTAAGAGCCTTCGAAACCAAGTCGTTCATATTCAACTCGGCCAGCCGATTCACCACCAGCGGATGTGTCGCCACATCGGCCGGCGACCACCGTCGCATATCCACATACGTTTCCTTGAACGTAAGCCGGTCCTTCGGAATGAACATCACCTTGCCCAGCCAGTGCGGTTCACCCGGCGTTCGAACCAAATGCAGCGCCGATGCCGCCAGTGACCAGCCGCTAACCAACAGTACAAACACGAAAAGTCGGAAAAAACCACGCATGACGAGCCTCCTGCGCAAATTTGTTTCGGATTCATCTCCTACAACAATCTTGGTGATAATAACCGTCGCATCGGCCAAGGTCGATTAGAAACCTTGAAGAATTGTTTACCGACGCGGGCTGTTGATCACAAACGTGCCCGGCTGCGCCACCTGCTGCCGCGGCGGCTGCTGAGGCTGCTGGACCGGCTGTTGCGGCGCAGGCTGATCCGGCGCCCCGCCAACACCAGTTCGTGGCGTCGGCGGGCTGTTCAACTGAAATGTCCCGCCCGACATCGTCATCTGCGCAGGTGCTTCCACCGCCGGTTGCGATTGCTGAGCCGGCAATGGCATCGGCAGCGGCCCCCGTCGCGGCCCCATCGCTACACTGATCGTCTGTATCTGCTTGTTCGGAATCATCATCACTGAAGGCCGCTGTGCCGCCGGTCGCTGCAGCGGCTTGGGTGCAACCGGCGCGGCAATCGGTGCCTGCGGCGCAATCTGAGGCAAGGGTGGGGGCGCAGGCGCTTGCACGGCCGGCGGCTCATACCCCAGCATCGGCTGCGCCTCCTCTTCCTCCACGGCCTCCTCCTCAACCGCCGGATCCTCCTGATCAAACATCTGCTCCATCGCGGCCACCGGCTCTTCCTCTTCCGCCGGTTCCGCCCACGCGTCCCCATCCGCAGGCGTCTCCAGATCAAGCGCCTCCGCCTCCTCAGCCAGCGATTCCTCCTCCACCTCTTCCGGTTCGCTCTCGCGGCTCATCCGCACGCGCGTCGCGGCCGAAGGAATAGCGCTGCTGTAGAATCCTGTCGCGTAATGCCCCTCTTCCTTCTGCTGGTCGATATCGACGAGGTCGCAAAATTCCTGAATCAATTGCTGGCTGTTAATATCCGTCCGCTCCGACTCCTGCACCGACTCATAATGCGCGCGATCCCGGAAGCGCATGATCTGCACAAACCGGCCCGTCGCTTTCGAATTGTTCCAGTTGTTTCCCACCTGCTCATACACCTCAAAATGGTCACATCCAAGCAGGCCAAGCGTCTTTTTAAACCGCTTCATCAGCCGGGCATGTTCCGCCCGCTTATCACGTGGGACAGTATAACTATTGGTTTGCAGGAGCATCTCGTTTGCCTTTTCATCTTCCACATATCGTTATGCCGCCATTGTCACATAATCCATTCATCGGTCAATTAGCGAATCAGGCGCGGCCGCCTCGCTGATCATAGCACAATCTTGCCCGCATCCCGTCTTTTCAGGCGCTCTGCCCCGCTTGAACACCCCCGTCCATCCCTTATCATCTTCCCCTTCAATAACGATCCGCATTTTAAAAAGGCAACAACAATGGCATCCCCATCCACAGGCAACGCAGTTATCGGCCAGTCCGGCGGCCCAACCTCCGTCATCAATCAATCCCTCGTCGGCGTCATCGAGGAAGTTCAGAAATCCTCCCACATTGAAAAGCTCCTCGGTGCCAGGCACGGCGTCAGCGGCATCGTCAACGAAGACTTCGTCTCCCTGAAAGGCCTCCCCCAGGACCTCCTCAATCGCGTTGCCCAGACCCCCGCCGCCGCCCTCGGCTCCACCCGCGACAAGCCCGACGCCGACTACTGCCAGAACATCTTCAAGATCTTCCAGAAGAACAACGTCCGCTACTTCTTCTACATCGGCGGCAACGACTCGGCCGACACCGCCCGCATCGTCTCCGAGCTGGCCAAGAAGGAAGGCTATCCGCTCAACGTCTTCCACATCCCCAAGACCATCGACAACGATCTTCGCGTCCACGACCACACGCCCGGTTTCGGCTCGGCCGCCAAGTTCGTCGCCGCCGCCATCATGGGTGACAACTACGACAACGCCTCCCTCCCCGGCATCAAGGTCGACGTCATCATGGGCCGCCACGCCGGCTTCCTCACCGCCGCCTCCGTCCTCGCCCGCCAGCACGACAACGACGGCCCCCATCTCATCTACGTCCCTGAGGCCCCCCTCAGCGAAGAAAAGTTCCTCGCCGACGTAGACGCCGTCTTCACCAAGCAAGGCCGCTGCCTGATCGCCGTCAGCGAAGGCGTCTCCACCCCCGACGGCAAGACCTGGGCCGAGAAGATGAGCGAAGGCATCGAGCGCGATTCCCACGGCAACATCCAGTTGTCGGGCACAGGCGCACTAGGCGACTTCCTCGCCGGCCTAATCACCAAGAAACTTCAAAAGCCAGGCGGCAAGAAACTACGCGTCCGCGCCGACACCTTCGGCTATCTCCAGCGCTCCTTCCCCGGCTTCGTCTCCGAAACCGACGCAAAGGAAGCACGCCTGGTAGGCCAGCAAGCCGTCCGCTACAGCAAAGAGGCCGACGGCGGCAGCATCGCGATGCGCCGCACCCCAAGCAGCGCCTACGCCATCGAAATCTTCCTCACCCCCCTCTCCACCGTAGCCCGAGAAACCAAGCACATGTCCCCGGAATACATCTCCAACGGCAACAACATCACCCAGGCGTTCATCGACTACGCAAAGCCTTTGGTCGGCCCATTGCCAGTAGTCGGGAGACTCGACGAAGCCAAATAGCAGTACGGGCGAAGCTCGTCTTCGCCCTCTTCGTTCCTACTCTTGCACGGCCGCAGAGGATCCTTGTGCAGCGAACTGAGACTTTGGGGCCATCCCACACTCTGGACACCGATTTGGCGTCGCACGCATATCGTACCCACATCTGGAGCAACGACCGGCGATCAGATCGCGCCGTTTGAACTTGCGTCGCAGCCACCAAATCGGCAGGGGCGACGACAGAAACGTGATAGGCCAAATCGGCATGATCCATGAAGCGTCGCGGTAGATCCACTGCATTATCCACGACATGTCGACAACATAGCGTCCAAATTCGAACCCGCGCCATCGCCTGGCATCTCTCGCTTCGGTTGCGAGATGCTGATATCCGTTCGGCGCCCGACGCGCTGCGCCCACTATCTCCGGCCCGATCGACTGGCGGCTCATCGATCGAGTGATCCCCTGACGATCCCCTTCAAGATGAACGTAGGAAAATTCAGCGCTGCCGATATCGAACGTCAACCGCCACAGTTGTTGCGTGCCATATTCCCATCCACCACGAGTCTGAACATCAGGTCGATGTTTTTGGACCCAGACAATCCGTTGATGCCAAAAACTGTCGCCCCAGAGGACAGCACTGCCCGCCGCCAACAGCGCTAAAAACCCGACAATAATGTTAAAAATCACCCGCCACATCGCCGGAATCCTAACACAACCACCAGTTCCGCGCATCACCTCTTTCGAATACTTCGTGTCTTTGCGACTTCGTGGTTAAACTCTCTTCTCAAACAAGGAGTTCAAACCAAGCAAGGAGAAAACGTGAACCGCATCTGGCCAACCCTCGTCCTCATCGCCCTAACCCTCTCCCAAGCCCACGCCGCCCCATCGCAAGACCAACAGATCAAAATCCTCAATCACCCCAACAACCAAACCATCTCCTACCCGCTCGTCCTCCTCCGCGGCGATCTTGAAGACCACACCGCCGAATCAATCACCGTCACCAACACCACCTCAACCCGCGACACCCGCGAAATGACCGGCCTTGCCCACAACGGCAAATTCAAAGCCCTCGCCGAACTCATCCCAGGCGAAAACAAACTCCAACTAAAGGCCGGCAAAGCCGAACTCGCCTTCACCCTCACCTACAAACCCCAATCCAACCCCTACATCGTCCGCGCGATCTACCTCACCGACAAAACCGGCGAGACCAAATTCGAAACCCCACTCGAAAACGATCCGCAGGACTTCGCCGGCAAGTTCGACACCGCCATGAAACTCATGCAAACCTTCACGGCCGAACGCATGAACGATCTCGGCTTCGGCCTCCGCACTTTCAACCTCGAGTTCGACGAAAAAGGCAAAGTCATCGTCCACATTTTCAAAGAACCCGAATCCGCCGAGTCCTACTACGCCCTCAACGACCAGGTCTGGTGGGGCCGCGTCTACAAGGAACTTGAAAAAGATTACCCCGTCGACATCGCCAAAAATCTCGCCATCGCAGCCTATACCCGCTTCGACACCAAGACCGGCAAAGCCAAAGGCCACACCGCCCTCGGCGGAGGCGGGCTCGGCCTCTTCGGCAGCGGCGACTTCTTCACCTGGCCAAATCGCCTTCAGGACGCCCAAGCCGCCTTCATGAACACCCAGCCCATCGACGGCAAAAAGATCATGGACGATTCCAACGGCCGCTCCAATTTCTGGGGCGCGTTCTCCACCACCATCGGCGCCTGCCTCCACGAAACCGGCCACACCTT
>JBBRHH010000269.1:0-8183 GCA_038222915.1 Tepidisphaerales bacterium | reverse complement strand
TGTTGAACTTCGCGGAGTACGACTTGTTCAGGTGATCGATGAGATGGTCAACAGCGCGGGGTTGAACGAGGGCGACGATACAGCCGCCGAAGCCGCCCCCGGTCATGCGTGCGCCATACACGCCTTTGATCTTGATCGCTTCTTCGGCGAGGAAGTCCAGCTCCGCACAACTGATTTCGTAGTCGTCGCGCATGGATACATGGCTTTGATTCATAAGCTTGCCGACGTCATCGTACTCCTGACGGCCAAGAAGTCTGGCGGCGTCGGTGGTGCGGTGGTTTTCGGTGACGACGTGGCGGCAGCGACGGTAAATGACATCGCCGAGTTGTGACCTGGCTTCCTCGACTTGCTTGACGCCGACGTCGCGGAGGGCTCTCACATTGGGGTGCAGCCGTGCGAAAAAGGTGACACCTTCCTCACACTGTTTGCGACGGGTGGCGTATTCGCTGCCCGACAGTTCATGCCTGACCATGGTGTTGACGATGACGATGCGGAGCTCATTGGCGTCGATTGGAATGAACTGCATGGAATGATCGCGGCAATCCAGCAGCATTGCGTGGCCAGCCCTGCCGCTGGCGACAATGGTCTGATCCATGATGCCGCAGGGCACGTGGGCGAATTCGTGCTCGGCCTTTTGACAGAGCAAGGCCAGGCGGGTGAGATCAAGGTCGTGGCCACTGAGCGTGAGGAGCGATTTGGCGATGCCCACTTCGTAGGCTGCGCTCGAAGAGAGGCCGCCGCCGACGGGCAGGGTGTTTTCGATCAGTGCGTCCATACCGGTAAGGGGAATGCCGGCGTCAAGCATCTCGGCGGCGACGCCTCGGGCGTAGTTGGCCCAGGTGGGTTCGCCGGCGGTGATCTTTTTGTTGATGGAGAACTCAACAAGTTGGCCGGGATAAGAGGTAGACGCGAGACGGATCTGGTTGTCATCGCGAGCGCGGCAGGCAATGCGGATTTCCGGCTCGATGGCCATCGGGAAGACGAAACCCTCGTTGTAGTCGGTGTGCTCGCCGATCAGGTTGACCCGACCTGGCGAACGAAGAACGTGAATACGCGGAGCGGAGCCGAAGGTGCTGGCGAAATGTTCTTTAATGGAGGCGGTGGATTGCATCGTATGAGCGACTGTATGAGTGGCGGGGAGGGGGGTCAAGGTGGATGGGATTCGACGTAGTTTGTACTCCAGTGCGACATTGCAAAGCGAACGAATTGCGGGCATCTTACGCGTTGCACGACTTCTCTCGACGGTTTGCAAAGGAACACCATGCGACATCCACGCCTTCTTCTGCTCGTTCTCTTGTTTGGTCCTGTAGCCGCAGCCCTCGGTGTGGCGGATCTGAGCGATCCAAAGAAGACCGTGCAGACACTTGCCGACGCGATCAAGGCAGGCGACGTGAAAGCGGTGAAGGAAACCATGGTGATGGCCGATGATCAGCAGGCGCCGCTGCTGGATGCGCTGACGGCCGCTATTGTTGCGCAACACAGCATGGAAGTTGCGGCCGCGGCTAAATTTGGTCCGGCATCGAAGGATCTGGTGGACGAGGGGGCTTCGCTCGAGGGGCAGATCAAATCGGTGCTGAAGCGGATGGCCAACATGGATGTGGTGACCAATGGCGAGATTGCGACGCTGAGCCTGAAGGGACCGACCACCGCGCCGACGACCGGTCCGGCGACAGCGCCGGCGGGCGGGGTGCCTGAAACGGAGAATCAGCCCGATCCGTTGCATTTCAGAAAGACGGCCGGCGGATGGAAGATTGACGCAGCGCGGATGATGGATCTGGATACGCCCGGCCGCGCGAAAGAGGCGGAGGTGGTGACGCCAAAGCTCGTGAAGATCTGGTCGGAAATCGCGGCCAACATCACCGCCGGGAAATATGATTCGGTTGACGCCGCGCGCAACGCTCTGGGTGAAAAGATTGCTTCAGTGCTTGCCGGGCAGTGACGCGTAAGGATCTCCTGGTGCGTTCACCGCAACATAAAGAACGACCGGATTTTGTCCAGCAGGTCGTTTTGTGTGTGGTCGACCTTGGCCTGCATCGCTTCCGCGTTCAAGTCCTTGTTTAACACGTCGAGTTCAAGCTTGCGCCTAGCGAGTGTCTGCGAGATCGCTTCAGCGATTTCCGGCCGGTTGTAGAGGATTTCTGCGAAGGAATCCTTGTCGAGTCGGTAGCAGATCGTGTCGGTGGTCGCGACCACGGACGCGGTGCGGCGTTCGCCGGTCAACAACGCCATCTCGCCAAAGACGTCGCCGGCTTTCAGCGTGGCGAGGGTGCGGGTTTCGCCGCTCGCCCCGGCCACACGGACTTCGGCGGTGCCCTTGGTGAGCGTGTAAAGGTAGTGCGCTTCATTGCCCTGACGGGTGATGACTTCGCCATGACGGAAGGGGCAGACGCTTAGATGGGTGGCGAGTTCGGTCCGTTCCTGATCGGTGAGCGTCGCCAGGAAGGCGACCTTGGCGAGGGCGGTGGTGCGGCGTTCGAGTTCCTGTTCCTGCTTGCGACGGGCACGGGCCTGATTTTCCATCGTGACATGCAGGGATTGCGTCGGGATGGAGAGTTGGATTTGCGATCGACGAAGGGCGACGAATATGCGACTGCGGATTTCGGAGCTGGTTGGGTCGGTCTTGGAAAAATCGGTGAGCCAGTAGCGAACTGCATATTGGCCGTCGCCGTCAATGAAATCTTTCAGGATGCACTCGGGCGGCGGTTCGGTGGCGACGTTGTGGATCGGATCGGCGCGCAGGGCGGACTGGATGGTTTCGATTACATCGGCCGGCGAGTGTTGGAAATCGACGTGAAAGTGGACCCACATCCGATGATATTTCGGCTTGCCCTGGCGGCGGCCGAGCACCGCGACCTGCGATTTCATCAGATTGCTGTTGGGAATGACGACGGTGTCCCAATCCCGCGTTTCGACGGAGGTGTGACGCCAGCGGATCTCGCGAACCACGCCCTCAAGATCGCCGATCCTGATCCAGTCGCCGACGGCGACACTGCGTTCCATCTGAAGAGCCATCCCGCCCATCACATTCCCGAGCGTGTCCTGCAGGCTGAAGCCAACCACTGCAGTCACAACGGCGCTGGTGGCGATGATGCCGCTGAGGTTTACGCCGTGGCGGCTGAGGAGCATGATGAAGGCGATGACGTAGGCGATGCCCAGAACGATATCGCGGAGGATCGGAGCCGGGCGGATTCGCAGCGCGTCGAGGCCGATGGTGAAAATGCTCACGCCGGCCAGATTGATGACGGCGACAACGAAGGAAAGCTGGGCGGCGAAATGAAGCCAGCGGTAGGCGATGGCGTTGTCCGTCAGACCCTTGGAGAGCATCAGGCCGCAAACGAGCAAGCCAATAGTGAACAGGATGATGAGGATAACGGCGGCGCGAAGGCGTGCGCGAGCGCCGGGCGCAATCACACCCAGAAGCAGGGCGTAGACGATTGCGGCCAGCGGATACCACTGAAAGTGGTCGCCCATTTCCGCGGCAGTCCGAATATTAAACCAGTAGCTCACAGGGAATAATCGTCCTGAATGGACGGCATCATTAAGGAATAGACGGGCGTCCATGTTGCTGTTGGCAGGCGTAGGATCAGCTCAGGCCAATGATCAATTCCTAACTCCGCAACGAGAACCCGGGAGCACGATACTTCAGTGAGATGATGTTCTGCGGCTTGGATTGGTAACCATGGACGATGATTCGACTCAAATTTGCAAGCGGGGAATGCGGCGCTGGCTCCTCATTGGCTTGGAGTTTGCGCTGGTGTTGTCGATTCTCGGGCTCTTGTTGCTGACGTGGTTGCCTGCGCTTAAAGGTGCGCATGTGACGCCGTTGAACGGGCGGTAGAGGTTATCGATGCTGGCATTTTGGACAAAAATGCGTTGAGCGGCCGCCGAGGACTAAGCGCTGTAGCGCGGTCTTGCAGCGTACGCATGGCTCGTTGGCTCGCGCGTAGACTTGATGCAGTTTCTGGAAACCGCCCGCCGAGCCTTCGGCGTCCACGTAATCTCTCAATGTGCTGCCGCGGTGATTGATGGCGCGAGTCAGGACCTGTTTGATGGCCTTGTTCAACGCCGTGACTTGCGAGGTGGACAATTCGTTCGCCGGCGTTTCGGGATGGATGCGGGCACGGAAAAGAGCTTCGTCCGCGTAGATGTTTCCAACCCCGGCGACGATGGACTGATCAAGCAGCGCCGTTTTAATCACGCGACGGGTGCGGCCCAGTGCCTTTGCCAATGTTGTTGTCCGAAGGCCCAACGGCTCAGGCCCCATATTTTCCTCGGCCCATCCTTTGCCTTTCCAGTACCAAAGGCCGCCAAACCGGCGCGGGTCACGAAATCGAAGTTGTTGCTGCTTGGCCAGATCGATGGAGAGGTGAGTGTGCGGAAGTTTTGGCGCGTCTTCGGACTCGACTGTCAGCCGGCCTGTCATCCCCAGATGCACGCCCAGCGCGGCGTCGATTCCGACCCGGATGATAATTTTTTTTCCGCGACGCTCGATGGAACGGACTCGTTGCCCTTCCAGTGATGCGGGCAGATCGCAATCGGATGGGGTGAGAATATCGCTTCGGCCAAGGTTGATCTTCTGCAAAATCTGACCAACCAGGCGCGGGCGAAGCGTTCGGACAACGGTTTCGACTTCGGGGAGTTCGGGCATTCACTTATCCTATGCCATATGACGGGTTAAGGTGAGAAGCGGGCGGCCGCCGATGACTGTAGCTCATGGCAATTGATGAGAATCTCGCTTGACGTAGGCGTGGTTCCATTCAACAATATATCCGGATGGACTGATGGTTAAAACCGCCGCTCAACCCGCCGCACTGCTTGCGTGGATGGACTCGCTTGGCGATCCGACCCGCCTGCGGTTGTTGCGCCTTTTGGAGCGGCACGAGCTGGGGGTGGTGGAATTGTGCGATATTCTGCAACAGCCGCAGTCCACCATCAGCCGGCATTTGAAGGTGCTCGGTGATCAGCGCTGGGTGCGCAGCCGGCGGCAGGGGACCAATCATCTTTATCGGACCATTTTGGACGAGCTGGATCCGTCGGCGCGGCGGCTTTGGGTGCTGGCACGGGAGCAGACCGAGGCTTGGCCGACGACGCAGCAGGATCAGCTTCGGCTCGACCGGCGGTTGCGGGAACGGCAGGGGGACAGCCAGGCTTTTTTTGCCGGGGCGGCCGGTCAGTGGGATAAGCTGCGGGACGAACTTTATGGATCGTCGCTCAACGGTGCCGCACTGGTGGCGCTGTTGCCGGCAGATTACGTCGTGGCCGATCTCGGATGCGGAACCGGCGCGATGACCGCGGAACTTGCGCACTCCGTGAAGCGCGTGGTGGGGGTGGAGGAGTCGGCGGCGATGTTGAAGGCCGCCCGCAAGCGCGTGGAGGGGATGGATCATGTTGACCTCCGCCGGGGTGAGCTGGAGGCGCTGCCGATTGAAGATGGATCATGCGACGCGGCGCTGTTGTCGCTTGTGCTGTCGTATGTGGTCGAACCGGCCGCGGTGCTGCGGGAGATGGGACGGATCTTGAAGCCGGGCGGGCGGGGGGTGATCGTTGATTTGCTTCCGCACGATCGGGATGATTTTCGGCGGCAACTGGGACAGCGCTCGATGGGATTTGAGGCCGACGACTTACAGCGGATGGCGTTGGCGGCAGGATTTATTGAATGCAGTGTGAGATCGCTTCGGCCGGAGCCGCAGGCGAAAGGACCGGCGCTGTTTATTGCGATTGCGCGCCGGGGACCCGTTACTTTATAAGTTTTTAAACCTCTATTGGAGAAACAACGATGACACAGACATTGACACCGCCGGCCGCGAAGGCGGGCCAGGCGAAATTGGAATTCAAGGTAGCCGATCTCAGCCTCGCCGAGTGGGGCCGCAAAGAAATCATGCTGGCCGAGCAGGAAATGCCGGGCCTCATGTCGGTGCGGGCGGAATACGCAAAGCAGCAGCCGTTGAAAGGCCTGCGGATTATGGGGTCGCTGCACATGACCGTGCAGACTGCGGTTCTGCTGGAGACGCTGGCGGCGCTGGGCGCGGAAGTGCGCTGGTGTTCGTGCAACATCTTCTCGACGCAGGACCATGCCGCGGCCGCGGTTGCGGTTGGGCCCAATGGGACGGTTGCGAACCCAAAGGGCGTGCCGGTGTTTGCGTGGAAGGGTGAGTCGCTTGAAGAATACTGGTGGTGTACGGAGCGCGCCCTCGACTTTGGAAACGGGCACGGGCCAAACCAGATCGTGGACGATGGCGGCGACGCCACTCTGCTGATTCACAAGGGGGTCGAGTTTGAGCGGGACGGAAAGGTGCCCGCGCCGACAGAGGCGGACAGCGAAGAATATGGCGTGATTCTTGGCCTGCTGGCCAAGACGGTGAAGGAGACGCCGCACCGCTGGACGCATGTCGCCCGTGAATGCAAAGGCGTTTCTGAGGAGACCACGACCGGCGTGCATCGTCTTTATGAAATGCAGAACGCTGGGATTCTGCTGTTCCCGGCCATCAACGTGAACGACTCGGTTACCAAGAGCAAGTTCGACAACCTCTACGGCTGCCGGCACTCGCTGGTCGATGGGTTGATGCGGGCCACCGATGTCATGCTGAGCGGCAAGGTGGCCGTTGTCTGCGGGTACGGCGATGTGGGCAAGGGTTGTGCGCAGTCGCTGAAGGGGCAGGGCGCTCGCGTGATTGTGACCGAGATCGATCCGATCTGCGCGTTGCAGGCGGCGATGGAGGGGTATCAGGTGTTGACGCTGGAGGACACGCTGCCTTATGCGGACATCTTCGTGACGACGACCGGCAACTTCGGCATCATCACCGCGGATCACATGTCGAAGATGAAGGACAAGGCGATCGTCGGCAACATCGGCCACTTCGACAATGAGATCGACATGGCCGGGTTGAAGAAGATCAAGGGAATCAAGCTGACCAACATCAAGCCACAATATGACATGTGGACTTTTACGGATGGGCACAGCGTGATGATTTTGGCCGAGGGCCGGCTGTTGAATCTGGGTTGCGCGACCGGGCATCCTTCGTTCGTGATGAGCAACAGCTTCACGAATCAGACGCTGGCGCAGATTGAGCTGGCGCAGAACAACGGCAAGTACGAGAAGAAGGTCTATGTGCTGCCCAAGCACCTGGACGAGAAAGTGGCGCGGCTGCATCTGGAGAAGCTGGGCGTGAATCTGACCAAGCTGACGCCGGAACAGGCGAAGTATCTCGGGCTGCCGATTGAAGGGCCGTACAAGAGCGAGCACTATCGCTATTGAAGTATTTCCAACTAATCGAATGATGCCGCGTGCTGTCGATGGACGGCCCGCGGCTTTTTCTTTCTATACGAGTTTCTTTTCGCGAATGATGTCGTGAATCCAATTGGTGTCTTCGGGACCGAAGGGTGGATCGAGTGGCTGCTGGTAGTCGATGTCGTCGTAGCGGCCACGACGGTGACAGAGGTCGAGAAGCTCCTGCAAATTCAGTTGAACATCGGGATCGGTTGGCCTCAGTGGAATTCGAATCGTTGGAAGTGGGTCGCGGAGATGGGCCGCGTAATATTCGCGGTGCCAAGGCCGCTTGCCGCGAAATACGCTGACGTGATATGGCGATTGACTGCTGCGCGGGACGATACTCGGTGGAGTGAGAGTTGCCGGTTCTCCACCACGGAGCAGATCGATCTCGACCATGTTCGCACGGGCGTTGACCGTTTCCAACTGCTTCTGAAGATACAAGTTCCGACCAGGCCCTTTCGCTTTGTTTGACGGGCTCAAGAGCTCGATGACCGTGACGACGTGCCCGCCGCTACGGACATCAATTAATTCCAGATAGCTTTGCGTTACTTCCGCGTCGGCGACGTGGATAACCAACGGTTCGACTAACGTCGTGGCACCGTCCGAGCCACGTACCGATGGGGTTGCGCCGGGTCGCCATTCGTAAACATGAACGTCAGGTGAAATGGTTCGTTGCGGTTCCCCGGCGGATTCGATGAAAACCCGCTCCTGCATTCGTGCGCGCAGGTCATCAGGGAGGGCGTCTTGCAGCATGTCGCGGGCATAGGTGATCATGGCGGCGTGTACGTCACCCCACCGCTGCTCAAGATAGGGGTTCATCCCGGGAAATGGATTGATCGAGACCATGTGCTTTGATTATACCCCGTTCATGTTCTAACGTGTCATCGCCCATATTACTGCGTTCTTTAAGAAC
>JBBRHH010000268.1:0-8192 GCA_038222915.1 Tepidisphaerales bacterium | reverse complement strand
CCCTTCACCGTGGATCTGCGCGAGATCGTGGTTCGCGAGCATGAAGTGCACCTGCTCCGGAAAATCCAATTTCAGTTCAGCCGCGCGGTGCAAGGTGGCCCAACTCAAGTCCGCGCCGGTCGCGTCGTAGTAGTCACCATGAATCAGTTCATGCAGCACGAGATGGCGCTGCGGATTGTTGGCCAGATCGACAATGCGCAGAAGCTTCTCAAAGTTTCGCCGGTGGTCGTGCAGGTCGCCCGTCATCCAAAGTTCACCGTCGGCCGGGAGGTTGACGACCTGATGCTCGCGCAGCGAAGACATCTTGTTCTCCTCGCCGGCAGATTCAAACGTCTCAATGACCGATTCGGCTGTGATGGACATATGGCATCATAGGTATTGGAGCCGGGGAGATTCGTCAATGAAGGAAAGCAGAGAGGACCTCATCTTCAGATGTTCGTCCAGACGTCAGCAGGTAGAAAGTGTGAAAGATGAGCGACGTTTGATGTGGCAACAATAACAGCCGATGCGTCTAAACCCGCATCAATTACCTGGGCTGCCAAAATGACGTCAACATCCAACGCGTGCGGATCGGCCGTTGGCTTGCCTTGCCTCCTGGCTTGTGCCCAAAACTGCGCCGCAAGTTTCATTGCACTTGATGTAATCGGGATGAATGTAATCGCCGAATACGATACGAAATGGTTGAGACGCTGAAGACCGGCTGTCTTTCCGCAACGAATAAGCTCGCGACGAATTTCGTAGTCAATGATTTCAGGAACGAACACTCGCATACCCTGGTTGAGCTTCGCTGATAGCCAGGCGCGACATGCATCCGCATTGCGCACACCGGGTCGTTGGGTGAGAAGTCCCAGTGGCAAGGAATCCAGGACAACTGCTCTCACGGAATCAGCCTTCTCGTCCCGGGACCTTCCATCTCAATACGATTACGGTTCAACGTCTGGATAAACTCCTCCGCCTCCTGATTGCGCTGTTCGATCTCTTCTGGATCGTCCGTGTGATCCTCAGCCTCCCACCTCGCAAATAGTTCAGCAATCGAAGCGGTGTTAGGCACAGGAGGAAGATGTTCAACAATTAGCTTCGTGGCGTATTCCTCCGCCGCGAGGCCGTGTCGCAACGCCTCACCTTTGAGGCGAGTCTCTATTTCTGGGGGGAGTGCAATAGTCATGACTTCAGCAACTCATTTTCCCTATTATAGCCGCTCAATCAATAATCTGCCCACGATATTTGGCCTTGAATTCATCCAACGAGCTGATATCGGTGGGTAGCTTGGCCTCTTCAACCAGGAGAACAGGAATCCCGTCGCGGATCGGATAGCGCAGGCCGCCCACTTCGCCAACCAGGGCGTCCCCCTCCTGACGCAGAGGGCTGCGCGTCAGGGGGCACCGCAGGATGGAGAGCAGGTCAGGGTTCAGGGCATTCGTCGTTGTTTCGGGCATGGGCGATCCGTCAGTTAAAATCGTTTTTATCGTTCGAAAGGTAGTATAGGGGCGCGCTAGACCTCAACAACAGTCCATAAAAATTTCCCGCCGTCTAGCCCTTGTCATCCTCTGACGGAACGACAGCAACTGAAGGATCCAGCTGCGCCGCCCTCATCAATCCCAATCGCGTTCAATCCATTCCATTTCTTGCCGCAGCAACGCTACCATCACCTATCGCGGCCAAGCCGCGATCGCCACCGCGACCATCGGCGACCGAGATCTCACCATCACCGATTCCGCCGGCAAAATCTACCAGACGTATCTCGAAACCGATGGCGAGTATCCGAGCCATGGCCTCATCAGTCAAAATCCCGACGGGTCGGTCACCGCAACATATATTGCCAATCTCAACAACGCAGGCATCTGGACTGTCGGCGATCCGGTCCACGACACATTCACCATCTCCGCTACACCAAATCAAATCAGCGACATCAGCGGCGTCACCGTCCCAGCCACACCAATCGGCACGTTCCGTCTCGACTGGGACCCGCCGCCAAAAATGTCCGGCCAGCCGGACCCCGCACCTCCGCCCGACAACGCCGAAGTTGACCAGGATACTGCGGATACAGATGCTGCCGCTCCACCCCGCCATCCGGCAATGGTAATCCCTCCAACAATCGAGAATTCGCGCACCAACCCCGCGGCGTCAAGCGACAATGACCCCACCCGATCGACCCCGCCAAAAATGCCCGGCTAGCCTGCCCGACACACCCCTCACGATTTCAGTATCTCCGGCAGCAACTCCACAAACCGACTCCGCGCCAACACCTTTTGCAGCCCGGCCGTCCGCGCGCGATTGATCGTTTCCGCATCAACATGCGCCACAAAGCCAACAACATCACACTGCGTCAATTTCTGCCAAGCGGCCGCCCCTTCGAGTGCCAATTCCAGATTCAAATCAACAATGAGCAACCGCCCAGTTTCGCCGGCCAGGGCCTCCGGTTTCCGGAGCAGCTTGTAGGGCACACCTAGTTCCTTCGCCGTCGCGGTCACGCGGCTGGCGAGGATCAGATCGCGGACAAGGACGAGCACAGTTGCATCAGGCAGCATCTTTTCATTGTACGCCCGCTACGCCTATCCATTGCATGCGGCCTCAGGCAGTCTTAGACTTTTGATCGTTCGAACCTACCCAAAAACGAGGAGTGCCCACTATGTCTGCCGAATCTTCCAAAAAAATCGCGGAACATCTTGGTTCAGAAGCCGACGCGCTTTTGAACTACACCGCGAAAGGTTTCCCCAAAAACACCCTGCATCTCCCCGGCCCCGACTTCATCGACCGCGTCGCGTCGGCCAGCGATCGCACGCCCAATGTGCTGCGGAACTTCCAGTCGATCCTCGGCCACGGCCGGCTGGCCAACACCGGCTACGTTTCGATTCTGCCGGTCGATCAGGGCATCGAGCACTCGGCCGGCGCGAGCTTCGCCAAAAACCCGATCTACTTTGATCCGGAAAATATCGTCCGCCTCGCCGTCGAGGGCGGCTGCAACGCCGTCGCGTCGACGCTCGGCGTTCTCGGATCGGTGGCGCGGAAATGGGCGCATCGCATTCCGTTTCTGGTAAAGCTCAATCACAACGAGCTTCTGACCTATCCGAATAAGTTCGACCAGATCATGTTCGCCCAGGTGGAACAGGCGTTCGACATGGGTGCTGTCGCCGTCGGCGCAACCATCTATTTTGGATCGGACGGCGCAGACCGGCAGATCCAGGAAGTCAGCCGCGCCTTCGCGGCCGCGCATGAAATGGGATTGGTGACCGTCCTCTGGTGCTACCTGCGCAACAACGCCTTCAAGACCGCCGACAAGGATTACCACGTCGCGGCCGACCTGACCGGCCAGGCCAATCATCTCGGCGTGACCATCCAGGCCGACATCATCAAACAGAAGCTCCCGGAAACCAACGGCGGCTTCAACGCCCTCAAGTTCGGCAAGACCGACAAGCTTGTATATTCCAACCTGACGCCCGGCGATCACCCGATCGAGTTGTGCCGCTACCAGTTGGCCAATTGCTACATGGGCCGATCGCCCCTGATCAACTCAGGCGGCGCATCGGGCGCAAACGACTTCGCCGAAGCCGCCAAGACGGCCGTGATCAACAAGCGCGCTGGCGGAATGGGCCTGATCTCAGGCCGAAAAGCGTTTCAGCGACCCCTGAAGGAAGGCATCCAACTCTTAAACCTCATCCAGGATGTGTATCTGGATAGCTCGGTGACAGTCGCTTAATTCGCATCCCCCATCAATGAAACAGGGACCGCGAGAAGTTCATTCGCGCGGTCCCTGATCGTTTTGAAATTAAGCCGGCAGATCGAGCAACAACAGCTCGGCCTTGCTGCTTCCACCCCGAATCGTCAGCCGCGATTCGTCGGCAATCCGTCCCTGATCACCGGCCGACAGTGCCGTGCCGTTGATCTCCAGGTCGCCGTCGATCACAAACGCATAGGCTTTCCGTCCGGGCTTGGTCTCATGCACCACTTCCTTGCCCGCATCCAGCGTCGACACATAAATCGACGCATCCTGATCGATCGCCAGCGTCCCTGGCGTAGATCCATCCGACACAACCGCCAGCAACTGGTTGTGCCGCAGCGCCGGATCCCACCCCTTCTGTTCCCAGCGCGGCTTGGTGCCCTTGTTGCGCGGGAGAATCCACAATTGCGTCAACCGCAGATCCTTATCCTTCGCATGGTTGTACTCCGCGTGCACCACGCCCTTCCCGGCCGACATCACCTGCACCTCGCCGGCACGCAGCGCCTCCTTGTGCCCCATCGAGTCGCTGTGTTCCAGCGCCCCGTCGATCACATAGGTGATGATCTCCATATCGCGATGGGGGTGAGCCCCAAAGCCGCCGCCGCCGCGGATGACATCATCGTTAAAGACGCGCAACGGGCCCCAGCTCATGTTGTTCGCGTCGTAATAGTCGCTGAACGAAAAGTGCCAGCGCGCATCCAGCCAGCCCATGTCCTGATGATGCCGTTCTTCCGATTTGATTACGTTGATCATGACAAACACTCCACTCTTTTAATTATCCCGTACGACGATTGTCGTTATAACAGACATACGTCAAAAAAGACGTCAGGTTCGAATCGCCTCCAAAAGCTCAACCAGTTGATTCAAACGGGCCTGTCCAACATGCCCAAGCTGATTTTTCAATAGCCGCGCCACCGGCTCGTCCGTAGCCTCCACAAGCTCATTCCCCTCGGCCGTGATTTCCACCAGCACAATCCGCCGGTCCGCCCGATCCCGATGCCGCTTCACCAGATCGCGCTCTTCCAGCCGATCCAGCAGCCGCGTCACATCCGGATCTCGCGTGATCATCCGCTCCCCAATCTCCCGGCACGACAACCCTTCCGCGGCCCCATACAGAATGCGCAAAACATTGTACTGCGTAGGAGAAACCCCAAACGGCTTAAGCGTCTCCGCAACCCCCTGCATCAAAGCATCGGCCGTCTTCTGCAGGTTCAAAAAAGCCTCCTGCTCCACACTCCGAAAAGGCCTAGCCTGCTTGATCTCGCGTTGCAGCTTGCTCATACGCCAATACCTTAGTCGTTATAACGATAATTGTCAAGAGGAGCACTTGAATACGATAGAATGCTGCAACCAACCAGGTGACCGATCGAAATGCCTTCTTTCGAACTCCGGAAAATCCGCAAGTCCTTCGCCGGCCTCCCCGCCCTCTCCGACGTTTCCCTCACCCTCCAACCCGGCCGCGTCCACGGCCTCCTCGGTGAAAACGGCGCAGGCAAGTCCACCCTGATGAACATCCTCTACGGCCTCCTCCGCCCCGACGCCGGTCAGATCACCGTCGATTCCAAATCAATCACAATCCGATCCCCCCACGACGCAATCAAGATCGGAATCGGAATGGTCCACCAGCACTTCATGCTGGCCGGCGCATTGTCCATCCTCGACAACGTCCTCCTCGGCGATCGGCGTCAGCACCAACTATTACCGCGCCGCGCCCTCGCCCGCCGCCTCCTCGATCTCTCCACCTCCATCGGCCTCGACGTAAATCCCCACGCGCGCGTAGACGACCTCTCCGTCGGCGCTCGCCAGCGCGTCGAAATCCTCAAGGCCCTCCACCGCGACGTCCGCGTCCTCATCCTCGACGAGCCCACGGCCGTCCTCACGCCGCTCGAAGTCGATCAACTCTTCACCGCCATCAACCGCCTGCGCGACCGTGGCACCGCCGTCGTCTTCATCAGCCACAAGCTCAAAGAAGTGAAACGCATCTGCGAAGACGTGACCGTTCTGCGCAAGGGCGCAGTCGTCTGGCAAGGCCAGGCCAAGGACGTCAGCGCTGAAGATCTCGCTCACCACATGGTTGGCCATCAGGTCGCCGAGATCCGCAATATCCGCCCCGAATCCTCGACCGCATCCCCCGCCATCCTGCAACTTCGCAACGTCGCCGCCGCCGGCCTCTCCACCGTCGACCTCTCCATCGGCCCCGAAATCTTCGGCATCGCCGGCGTCGACGGCAACGGCCAACAGGAACTCGCCGAAGTCCTCGTCGGCCTCCGCCCAACAACCTCAGGCCAGATCTCCCTCAACGGCGTCGACGTCACCTCCCTCAACCTCAGCCACCGCGCCGCCCTCGGCGTCGGCCACATTCCCAACGACCGAAAGCGCGAAGGCCTCGTCGGCGCGATGTCCGTCGCTGAGAACATTGCCCTGAAGCACCATGGCCGCGCCCCCTTCCGTACCGGCCCCTTCATCTCTTGGGGGCGCGTTCGCAACACCACCCAATCCATCATCGCCCGCTTCGATATCCGCTCCGCCTCCGTCCACACTTCCGTCGCACGCCTCAGCGGCGGCAATCAGCAGAAGGTCATCCTCGCCCGCGAGCTTGCCGTCGTTGAACCCAAACTCATCGTCGCCACCAACCCCGTCCGCGGCCTCGACATCGGCGCAACCAACTTCGTCTACCAGCAACTCCTCGCCCACCGCCAGCGCGGCTGCGCCGTCATCCTCATCAGCAGCGATCTCGACGAACTCCTCCGCCTCTCCGATCGCATCGCCGTCCTCTACCAGGGCCGCCTCACCCTCACCGGCTTCCCATCCGTTGCAACTGATACCATCGCAAGACTCATGGCAGGGTTGACCTGAATCAAAGGAAAGGGCGTCCCACCAGGGGACGCCCAATACCTTATCTTGCTCTATGTCAGCTGCTTTTACAGCTGGATGATCGCATCAAGCCCGATGGTGACCTGCTGGTGTTGCTGGGCGTCGTCGAACGCCTGGCGGTCGCAGAAGTCATAGCGAATTTCCGGGCGGATCTTGAAGTACTTGCCGAACTGGTTGTCGGGGAAGGGCGTGATCGAAGCGCCCACGGTGAGGGAATAAAAATTCGCCCCGATCCCGATCGCCGTACCGCCGCCGTTCGCAAACGGCTGGCCTTCCAGCAGGAACCGCGTGCCGTCGTTGTCACGGAACCACTCGCCCCGGCCGCTCACGCTGATGTATTTGTTACATGTATACGTCGCATACGCCGCCACGCCGTACCACTGCGCCTGGCCGCCGGGAGCGCCCTGGGTTTCGTAGGCGTAGTCGCCGTTCACAGTGAACTTCCACTGGGCGTTGGGAGTGTAGCTGATGATGGTGTCGAGCAGCGTACGGTAGTGCCGGCTGTCGTTGTTTTCTTCGGGGCCGGTGATGAAGTTGAAGACGGTGCTCCACGGACCCGAGTTCCAGGCCAACTGCCCGGTGAAATCGATCGCGTCGTTGTTATTGTCCTTGTTGGCCTGATCCCAGCCGCGGGTCACGCCGAGTTTTACGGACAGATCCTTGGTGAGGCCGTAGGAGGCGAGGATGCCGGTGTGGGTGAAGGGGAGGGCGAAGTTGAAGAGGAAATCGTGGGAGTAGAAGACGTTGCCGGTGGGGTCGATGACTTCAGCGCCGACGAGGGTGACGAACTTACCCGCGAGAATCTGCAGGCCGCTCGGGCCGATGGGGATATTGAAGTTCAGGTAGGCCTGAACCAGGTCGAACTGGTTCTTGGGGGGATGGGCGTCGTCGTTGTGGTAATCGAAGAGGCCGTTGGCATGAATCCAGCGTGCATCCGAGCCATAGATGAAGTCGGCCCGGCCGCCGATGTCCCACTTGGTGATATCGGGTAGGCGTTCGAGGCTGATGTCGGCCTGATTGAGGAGGGGCTTGTTGTTCTTCCAGTCGAAGACGCGGCCCTTGTTTTCGATATTCCCTTCGTCGGGCTGATCGAAGTTATGGGTGAAGCCGCCTTCGACGTAGCCGAACAGGTTCAGATGCAGATCGCGCATCGGCTTTTCAAGGCCGCCTAGTTTGAGCAGCGCCATAATCGGGCGATCGAAGGTCGTGTCCGGCGTCGCCGTATCCGCCGCAACATCATCCATCCGGTAAACCGGCTGCATGCTTACGCCTGCGCCGCTGGACGGTCCATCCGCCTTCACTAACCCGGCCGTACACAGGGTGGCCGCGGCCACCATCATCAACATTCGCTTCTGCATCGCTGCTCCTTCCAAAAAACCACAACGTCCCGACTGAATTTCCTCACCGTAAATCGGCGGCTACTTTAGTAAACCTGTAGCCAATCCCGGCATTCTCTCAAGTCCGATAAAGGGGGCGACGTGCATAGTCCATCGGGGCGTCATACTCTAACGTCTAGCCTACAGTTGGAAAAGAACATCCAGCCCGGCCGTCACCTGCTGGTGCTGCTGGCTGTCATCAAACGCCTGGCGATCGCAGAAGT
>JBBRHH010000267.1:0-8222 GCA_038222915.1 Tepidisphaerales bacterium | reverse complement strand
CTTCTACGGCCCGCGCTCGGAGGCGTTTGATCCCACGCAGCTTCTGTTGTTCGGGCTGGCCATCGCGCCCGACGCGCCGATCGATCCTGCTTCGGACCAAGCCAGGGCCGCCGAGGCTGAATCAGGGCAGAAGCTGACGACGCGGCGTATTAATCACCACAAGCACGGCCGGCGTGAGTTGCCGGCGCACCTGCCGCGCATTGAAGTCCGGCACGATCTCACCCATGAGCAGAAGCTCTGCCCCTGCTGCGATCAGCCGCGTCAAACCGCCCCCCGCTCTACTTCTCCTCCGCCACAACCTCCAACCCACTCAACACCGGCACACTCCCCATATTCCCCGGCCTCAAAGCCACCACCAAATCCGGCCCCGCCTGCACATGCTTATATTCCTTCACCAGCGTCCGATCCGCCCCGCCCGCCTGCGCGATGATGTCGAAATTCTTCTCCACCACTTCGCCCTGCAGCGAAATATCAAACAGGCATTCCCCCACCTTCAGGGGCTGCGGCTGCGCGAAATACAACCGCACCGTGTACGAAATCGGTTTCTCATCATCCCCGTTCAATCCCACCCGTATCGAATGCAGGTTCCGAGCTCCCGACGCCGTGATCCAGCCCAGCGGCCCCGGCACCACCGACGCGTGCCGCCGGTAATATTCCACATGATCCGAGCCCGTGCTCAACTGCACGTCGGGCGATCGCCCGCCCACACTCGGATATTCCAACCATAGCGTCCCATTGTCATCCACCCGATCGCCGGCCGCGCCAAAGTTCAATCCAATCCGTTTCACCGCATCCGTCACCTGCAACCGGTCGCCCGTCCCGGTATACGTCCACATCTCCGTCGTCGCATCCGGCACCAGTGCCAGCGAAGTTTGCACCTGATAGCTGCACGTGCAGGTCCGCGTGTAATCGGGCGCGGTCAGCACGCCGCCCGCCACAATCAGGTTGTTCGTGCAGCTCGAGCGAAATCCGCCAAAATTCCCAGTCCCGCCCGATCGCGCCAAATCATAAAAACCGGCCGCCCCCGATCGAAACATCAACATATGCTCCGAAGCCGCCGGCGTGTTGCATCCGTACAACCGCACCCACGTCCATTCCTTGGCGATCCCCGTGATCGGATCGTTGCGAAACACCGGCGCGCCCGTCATCAGGTTCGCCCCACTGCTCTCCTTCAAAATCATGTCGCCATGGATCATCGCCGCGCCGCGCGCCTGCGAGTCATGCCACAGCAACTGCCCGTCGGCCGCGCGAAACGCGCGCATCCCCTTGGGCTCATCCACCAGCGTGTCCCTAGCCATCCGCCCCGACTCCACCAGGATGTCATATTCCTTCGAGTAGCTCAGCCACGTCCCCGACACATTCTCATTGGTCGACCAGATCCGCCGCCCCGTCGCCAGATCCAGCACCAGCATCGTCGCGCCCTGCACCGCATCACTCCGATTAAACGCCCCCGGTGCCGGCGGCCGATCGATCGCATACAGCCGCCCGCCACCGGCGCAAATCGCGTTATGCCGAAACTCGCGCGTCGCGTTCTGCG
Source organism: Tepidisphaerales bacterium (assembly GCA_038222915.1). Lineage (GTDB taxonomy): Bacteria > Planctomycetota > Phycisphaerae > Tepidisphaerales > Tepidisphaeraceae > JBBRHH01. Next base: position 6,685 of record JBBRHH010000267.1, on the reverse strand, counting down.
TCCACAATATCTTCCCTGAATGCCGGTCCATCACCACCAGCTCGCGGCTCCCCGACGACCGCATGTTCGACGGCCCCGGCCGCGTCGCCGGCAGCAACACCGGCGCATCCAGCGGATCAATCTTTACCGGCGGAGCCGCAACCAGTTTCGGCCGCGCCGCCACCCCGCCAATCAAATAGTTCCCCTCCACATTCAAATATCCCCAGATCTCATCCCGCGGCCCCACCGCATCCATTGGCAGATCAAATTTCGAAATCAGCCGCCCCGTCGCCGGATCCAGCCGAATGCACGACCGCTCAATCGCAACATAAATCCCATCCGGCGTAGAAACATAATTCGACCCCACGCCGTTCGCCCCCACCTGGTGCGATGTGTTGTTGTAATAAGACCCTACCCCCGGCAGCGAAGTCTCCCACAGCACCCTTCCCGTATAGATATCCAGAGCCCGAATCGAGTCCACGCCTTCGAGAATGCACCGCCCATCCACCACCTGCGGCATCGGCCCATGCCCATGTCGAGGCAGTGTCCCCTCATTGCTCGATCCGCCAAACCACAACACGCCCAGCGGCGTCTTCACGATCTGGTCCTTCGACACCCGCGTATTCGCCGCGTCCGCATGCTCATGCGTCCAGTTCCCCGCGCCCGGCAACCCGCCCGTGCGCGAAAGTCGCGTCATCTTCTCAAAGGGCGCCAGCGTCGCATGCCCGGCCCACTTCGAAGTCGCAGTCGCCAGCTTGCTCCGGTCCTCGTCATTCACCGCCAGATACGCCACGCCCAGATACGGATGCAGCGGCCGGTAAAGCTGCTCACACCATTCCGGGCTCTTCCGAAATGCGTTCACATCATCCACAACAATCAGGTTCGCGAAATAAGGCGGTAGCGCCGCTGTCGTCAGGTCCGCAATCTTCACCGCAATCCGCTCCCCATACAGCCCATCGCGCTGAAGATTATGCCGCAACTGATCGCACCGCGCCGCATCCGGATCGATAATCAGAAAATTCAGATGACTCTTTGCCACCAGCGCCCGCACCAGCGCCTCCGAATCCGCATCCACCGCCAGCGCCCAACCCGCTGTGATGTGTGAATCCGCCAGAATCGCCTGCGCCCGCTGCACAACGCGATCATTGGCTGTGCCCGACCCCGCCGCCGCCGCCAGCGCATTCTCCGCCGGCCGTGTCGCTGGCGAAGTAGTCGGCCCCACCCCGGCCGGTCCGCTTCCAAAGCAATAAATATCCCCCTCTTCCGTCACCACAAACAGTTTCCCGTTCGCCGCCAGCAACCCACCCACCGTCCCCTTGACCTCCGCCAGCCACGCCGGCTGCGAATCCTGGTCCGGATTCAGCGGGCACTGCGTCGAAGCGATCCAACCTTTCCCACCCACATAAAACCGATCCCCCGCCCGAATGATCGACTTCCCATCCTTGATCGCCGCGTTCATCTTCACCGCCAGCAGCGGCAACGTATTCGGCTTGGCGGGTCCCGGCTCCAGCAGTTCATTCGTCGGATAGCTCGCAATTCCATCCGGCGTATTCGCATACGCCACATCATCAACAATCACCGGTGCGGCCGGCACTTCCGCAATCGCCTTCCCGTTCTTCAGGTCAAACGCACATCGGCCATCAAAAAACCAACCCCGCGTCGCCACCACCAGGTCCCCGCCGCAGTTAATCGACAAATTAAAATACTGCATCTTCCCCGTGTTCCGGTCATAGCACGCCGGCACCGCACGCCCATTGGGAATCAGCAGCCGATCCCCCACCACCGCCAGCGCCCCCTGCGGCGCGATGCCTGAAAAACTCGGCGCTCCATGCGGCTGTGTGAGAAAGTCCGCGCCATCGCCCGAATTCGTCCAGATCACCTTCCCTGTGGTCGCATCCAGGCAATGCACAAACACGCCCATGAACGGCCAGATCCCCGCCGTGAAATAAAGCTTGTTCTCGACAATCACCGGCCCGCCCCGAATCGCCCAGGTGTCGATCATCCGTTCATTGCCCAGCACCGTCCGCGTCTCCGGCGCACCCTTGAATTTCCAGATTAGTTTCCCGTTCTCCGCATCCAGGCAATACATCCACCCATCGTCCGATCCCACATACACCCGGCCATTCGCCCCCGCCGGCGCAACTCGAATCGGCCCACCCGTAAAAAACCGCCACAACTCTTTCCCGCCCGCAACCGCATACCCCGTCACCGAATCATCAATCGGCGACGCCACAATCAGATGATCCCCCAGCACAATCGGATGATAAACCGCATCACTGCGCACCCGTATCTGGTCAGGCCACGCCGGCTTCACCACCGGCAAATCCATCGTCCATTCCAAGTGCAGGTTTTCAGAAAGAACCTCCGGCGAATTCGACGTCCGTCCCACGTCATACCCCGCCATCTGCCAATCCCCCGCATGAACAGAACCCCCCGCCACCAGCAAAATAACAATGGCAGCAAGCGACCAGACCCGTGCAATCGGAGCGCAGCAGCCACGGATTTTCCGCGAATGCGACTGACCAATTTTCATCAAATGAACTCCAGGGATCCGCTGCGTCCGCTATCTCCGCCTAATCATTACAATCTGCCGCCAGCATCGTTGCTTCTCGATGTGTGGCCGGATATTAACAAAAAAACCCATCCTCGCCGTAATGAAATTCGGCAGTTGCCTGTCACTCGATGAACATCCCGTCTCCATACGAAAAAAACCGATACCGCTCCTCAATCGCCACCCGATAAATCCGCCGCTGCTCCTCCAACCCAACCATCGCCGCCACCAGCGCAATCAGCGTGCTCCGCGGCAGATGAAAGTTCGTGATCAGCGCCGAAACATGCTTCCACGAATAAGGCGGATAAATAAAGATCGATGTCTCCCCATCCCGCGCCACAAATTCCCGATCCGAGGCCTGACTCTCCAGCACCCGCGCCGCCGTAGTCCCCACCGCCACAATCCGCCGCCCCTCCCGCTTCGCCCGATTCAATCGTTCCGCCGCCACCGCATCAATCGCATACGACTCCGAATGCATCACATGCCCCTCCAGCGTTTGCGCCGTCAACGGTTTAAATGTCCCCAGCCCCACATGCAGCGTCACAAAAGTCTCTTCAATCCCCGTCTCCGCAAGCTCCTTCAACAACCCGTCCGTAAAATGCAGCCCCGCCGTCGGAGCGGCCACCGCCCCCTCCGACTTCGCGTACACCGTCTGATAACGCTCCCGGTCCGCCAGGTCCCGCTCATCATGATGCTTCTCCCGCTTGATGTACGGCGGCAGCGGCATCCGCCCCACCCGCGCCAACAACCCAAGCGCCGTCTCCCCGCTCTCCAGCTCCATCACATACTCCTCGCCCTCCTTCGAAACCACCCGCGCCCCCACCTCCGGCGCATCCAGAAAATGCACTCCCTTACCGGACCCAACCTGGCCGATGTTTTTCAGCAACACGCGCCAGCGGCCAGCCTCGATCTCCCCCAGGAAAAGCCCCTCGACCAGGCCCCCGCTTTCCTTCCGCAAGGTAAATCGCGCCGGTGTGACCCGGGCATCATTGAATACCAATAAATCCCCCGGCCTCAGCAGGCCAGGCAGATCGGCGAAGCCGCGATGTGAAATTTCCGCGCCTGCGCGCAGGTAATGCAAGAGCCTCGCTGACTCGCGCAAGGTCGGCGGCGTCTGCGCGATTAGTTCCCGCGGCAACTCAAAATCCAGCTCGTCACTCTTCATTCCACGTCCGATAAAATTGTAATTCCATCAAATCCAGTGATTCGCCTCGTCTCCCATAATCCACAAGGCATCACCAAAATGTTGCCGCCGCGCATCATCCCGCACATTCGCAACCACTTCCCGTCCAAACGGAAAAAACACCAATCATACGAAATTCCCGGCGGATTCGCAGAAGTTTTAATGATCCCTCGCCGATAACGCCGCCCCCACCCCGCCGTTTGCATTGCATCGCGCGTGGGCATTGATGCGAATGTAGATCTTCTTGTCGCGGTGATCGACCTCAAGGTCGTTCAGTCGATCCGCCAGGCCATTCGCACCGCCGACATCTCCTCCGGCAAAGGCCAGCCCGTCAGTCCCCTCGGCCCCGCCCCCTCGCGCATCGAACCGCGCGACCACTTCCACCCCACCCCTCTAATCGAGCCGCGCCCTCACATCCATCCCACACCGTTTTACGAGCCCCGCCCGGTTATTCATCCCAAACCGCTCGAGCAGTACCAGTGCGTCGTCGTCCCCTGCGAGCCGGAACAAAAATCGCGTATTACCCCGTCGCCAATCCAGCCGCCCTGGAAAGTCCTCCCCTGGCTAAATCCCTTGCCACCACGTCCCATTCTAAAGGTGATAATAAAGAGGCCCGATGTTGTCAGTAAGGGCGTGATGTTCGATGCTTTTATGTGACGGCCGGAGGACCATCCCTCCGCCACGCATCGTCTCATCGCCCAATCAACCTCAAGCGACGAGGAGCCCGGCTATGTTAAACGCCAGTCAGGTTGAAGAGTTGATCTGCATCGTCTCGGCCATGGACCGCCCCGCCCTCACCCAGCGCCTCCTCGAATTCCGCGGCAACTTCCCGGTCGACTTCACCTCCGAATTCCTCGGCAACCTCACCCTCGAACGCCTCCGCCACATCTACGCGGCATTGTGCATGCAAAACAGCCACGCCCCCCGCCCCCTCGCCGCCTGAACGACACCTGCCTAAATTCCTCGGCCCCTCTTCTCAGCCGCAGCACACCTCGTCACTCCGGCCCGAATTCCCACCCAAAAAAAGCGCCCTTTTCGATCTTGAGCATCACGCTCCATCCGACGATGACGCCCATGCGGGCCTTGTAATCGTTGTACCCGCCACAACGTCAACGCCCGCACAACCTTCTCCAACTCCACCGGCAACCCCATCGTCGGCGCCTTCGACTCCCTCCCCGAAGGCTCGACCGTCACCATCAACGACGTCGACTACACCATCAGCTATGTGGGCGGCGATTCCCACCACGACGTCACCCTGAGTGCCCCCTCCGCACAAGCCACCACGCCCACCGTCGCCTCGTTCATGTCCCATGCCGGAACAGTCGCCCTCAGCGTCCTCGGCGCAGACACCTCCGACGCCGGCGAAGCAGGCCTCACCTATTCATGGTCCGTCGAAAGCTCGCCCGGCGGCGTCAGTGCCGCCCGCTTCAGCGACAACGACTCCAACGATGCCAAAAACGCCACCGCTCACTTCAACAACGCCGGCCTCTACGTCCTCACCTGCACCATCACCAACGGCGACAACAACACCGCCTCCGCCTCCGTCAGCATCGACATCAAACAAACCAAAACCGCCCTCCGCCTCACCCCCGCCGACCAGCACATCCGCGCCGGCAAATCGCTCCGCTACACCGCCGCAATCATCGACCAATTCAAAAACGCCATGCCCACCACCGCCGCCCCCACCTACAGCGTCATCAGCGGCTCCGGCTCCATCGACCGCAAAGGCCTCTTCACCGCCGGCAACAAAAAAGGCCACGCAGTAATTAAGGCAACGCTGGCCGGCATAAGCGTCACAGTCGGCGCAACCATCATCTGACCTGCCAACGGCGACAACCCGAATCTCCACATTCCATTTGCGATATAATCGGACGCAGCGTATGGTTGACTCCGGCGGCTGCGCCTCATGCGCGCACTTTCGAGTCGTTCCGTCGTATAGAACGACTTGGGCCAGGTGGTTGTGCAACACCTGGCCGTCATGCCTGCGGACCGGAGTGCAATGCAAATCAGGACCAATCCACTTCACATGCTCGCGGCCTTGGCCGCCGGCCTGGGGATTTCAGCGTCGGCCCAAGCCAGCCCCATCACCTTCGGCTCCTCCCAGAATTTCACCGACGCAACCGACGTCTCCACCACCACCGCAAGCTCCGTCCGCGCCTACAGCTTCAACACCGGCCCCCTCGACATCAACGGCGTCCACTTCATCAATTTCGACAGCCAGGCCGTCGACACCAAATCCGGCCTCGATGGAACATACGACCAATACGGCACCGCAGGCCAGTCCGGCGACTACGGCACCCTGCTGACCAATGCCATCTATCATGATGGTGGCTCAACCAGCATCACGCTCAACAACCTCCTCGACGGCGATACGTACGAGTTACAGGTCTGGGTCAACGATGCACGTCAACCGGCCTGCTGCGGCAGCACCCGCACGGAAACCCTGAGCGGCGACGCGGCCGGCACCGACGCTGCCCTTCTATACGACGTCCCCAGCGGTCCCCCCGGCCAGTTCGTTATCGGAACCTTCATCGCCTCAGGCACCAGTCAGGTTTTGAATCTCGACCTAGCCTCCGGCAACAGCGGCAACAATCAGATCAACGGCCTCCAACTCCGCGACCTCACCCCAGTCCCCGAACCCGCCTCCCTCGGCCTACTCAGCATCGCCGCCCTCACCCTACTCGCCCGCCGCCGCCACCCAATCACACGCTGATGCATCCTTGCATCGTGTAGGGGCGAAGCTTGTCTTCGCCCTCCGCCGCCCCACAACCAACAACAAACGCCGCCCGCGTCCCAGCGCTCACCGAGGCTTGCCCTTCGCGGCTACAACTTCATTCAGGGAGGATGAACCACTCAGAATTGGAACTCGCCGTCCACTCACAGCCCTCCCAACCCACGCGCCCTCACTTCCCCGCCCGCCCCTTCAACGCCTCCACCAACCCCAGCGAAATCTGCTCCGCCAAAAGCTCATT
>JBBRHH010000266.1:0-8253 GCA_038222915.1 Tepidisphaerales bacterium | reverse complement strand
TGATCTTGTCTCACCCAGCTATCGCTGAAGCGGCTGCGTTCGCGATGCCCGACGAAAGACTTGGAGAAAATGTCGCGCTCGCGGCGGTCTTGCGGCCGGGCCTGCATGCGACCGAATTGGAAATCCGTCAATACGCCGCCGCCCGACTCAGCCCGTCGAAGGTTCCCGAGCGCATCGTGTTCCTTGATCAGATTCCAACGGGTCCGACCGGTAAAATTCAGCGCAAGACCCTGGCCGCAAAACTTGGGGTGAAGCCGATCGGACCAGTCCGCAGCCAATTCGTCTCACCGCGCACCTCCGATGAACAGGCTCTCGCAGGCCTATGGGCGCATGTGCTTGGCTTGGATACGCCGATCAGTGTTGAAGACCGTTTCATGGATCTTGGCGGCGATTCGCTGCAGGCCGTTACCATGTTTGCTGAACTCGATCGCGTGCTCGGACGCAAATTGCCGGTGGCCACATTGATCGAGCTTCCGACCATCGCGGCACTGGCCGATGCGCTGTCCCGTGACAACGTGTTGACGCCACAAATGGCGTTGGCGCCGATTCAAACCAGAGGCGATCGTCCGCCGCTGTTTTGTCTTCCTGGCATGCATGGCAATGTCTTCACATTCTATCCTCTGTCGCGCAGCCTCGGAGAAAATCAACCGCTCTATGGATTGCAATTGCCGCAAATCGAAGGAGTCGATCCGTCGGCTAGAAATATCGAGCAGCTGGCAGCACGCTTCGTCAAGGAAATTCGCAGTGTGCAACCCACCGGCCCGTATCAACTGGCCGGCTATTCCTATGGCGGCTACATCGCCTACGAGATCGCCCAGCAACTGCTCCGTGCCGGCGAGTCCATCAGCGTCCTGGCGATGTTCGATGTGCGCGGCCCGGCCTGTAACCGCAGTGAAACGCTCTACTGGCGGATGCGCCGCCACATCTCAGCGCTGACCAGCGGATCTGCGCGAGATCGCTTCGATTACCTGGCCGGCATGTTCCTGCGCCGTTTCCGCCCCGATCCGATCCCGGCCCATATGGCGGAGCACATCCCCGACGTTGAGGAGCAGTCCGTGGAAGCCGTCGCGGCCTACGACGTGGAAAAATATCCGGGCGGCATGGTCATCTTCCGGGCCAAAACACCGCCCACAAATCCGCGCGAACGCGTGGCCGATCCCAAAATGGGCTGGGGCAAAGTCGTGTCGAATCTCAACATCCACTGGGTTCCCGGCAGCCACGGAACCATGCTCGGAGCGGGCAATGCCTCGGTGATTGCAAGCGAGCTGGTGAAGTACCTGGCGGTGACTTCGTAGCTTGGTGCAGGCATTTACATTACCCTCGCCAGATGGTCTACACGTTTAGGAACGGTGCATCATTGCGAGGGAATGGGCGGCCTGGCTATTGAGGTTGTGGATTGGTGGCCGGCCTCGCCTTTGGCCGCACTGCTTCGTCGGCCATGCTTAGATCGCCATAGATGACTGTCCAGGTCCGTTTGTCCTGTGGCCGCCACCAGCAGATGGGGGTTTGGGAGTCTCCCAACTGTACGCCCTGGCCGGCGTATTCGTAGCCGCTGTCTGGCGGCATCATCGATTCAAAAGCGGCGGCTAGCCCTATGTTCTGCATTACCTCAATAATCTGCGGCGTTGGTGGGCCGGTCGCTTTAGACTGCTTGATCAACCGCGCACTGACATCATCGAGCTTGCCCGGGAAGATGTTGTTGTTGTGGCGGGCGGCTAGCTCCAGGCCTGTCAGAAGATTTTTCTCGGTTGGCCATTTGCCGATCACCGTGACCGCGGCCTCGGATTGACTGAGTGCGTAGTCGCTCGGCGCTGTTGTCGTGAACAGGGCATCCGCCAGCGGCTTGTTGAACGCAACATCGGTCCAACTCATCACGACGGTGTTGTTCGGGCCGCGAACGTCGATGCGAACGGGGGACTTTGTGGCGGGATCGATCCAGATGTCCTGGGAGTTGCCATCACGCGTAAAGCGAAAGCCCTGGAGCGTCTGGCCATTCTCTTTCTTGCGGCCAAGCGGCGCCGCGTTGGTGGCAATCACCTTTTTCAGTTCGTCCAGGAAGTTGCGCGGGGTCATGAAACCCGGACGATTGTTCAGATCGATCGCGAGGGCTTTCTTCGCGGTCGGATAGATCGCCAGAATTTTCCCGCTTTCGAAATTCGTCGTGGTTACGATGCCGTCGGCCGATTCAACGCGCATCAATCCCGGCTGCTTCAACATGACGCGCGAAACATGACGGACGCCTTTTTCTTCGGTGATCGCCGTGAAAGTGACCGATTGGGCCGTTTCGATTTCGTGTTGGATCTGGGCATAGGAGGTGTTTGCGCCCGGGCCCCAGGTAAGAAGAATTGCGATGACGGCGGCACAGAATAGGACGGACGCGGCCACGGCGAGGATTTTCCAATTCGGCGACATCCGCCAGTTGTTCCGCATCGGGACCGGAGCGGGCCCGCGCAGACGATGGAGTGTGCGTTGCACCAGTTCCGGCGGCGGGCCGTCCGGAGCGGGGATATCGCGCATGGCGTCGATGGCGGCATCGAGTGTTACTGAAGATGTGTGGTCGTCGTCCATGTTGTCATTTCCGCAAAAGCTACAGCGGAATAATGTCGGGCCGGGCCTCGGAATGAGGCGGCACGACGGATGTGCTGTCAAAATGCAGGCCGCGGAATCGCGCGTCGTAGCTGCTGGCGTCGTTGACGAGCAGCGATTGCAATTTTCCGCGGGCCCGGTGAATGAGAACGCCCGCCGCGTTGCTGGTGATATGCAGTTCAACGGCGATCTCGGCGTAGCTCATCCCCTCGAAAAAGCGAAGACAGAACGCCTCGGACTGCTGGGCCGGAAGTTGGCTTAAGGCTTCACGCAAATGATCGGTCAATTCGTTCGATTCGGCTCGCTGCGCCGGCGATCGTTCTTCGCTGGCAAGCGTGCCAATGTCGGCCGGTTCATCAAAATGATCTCTGCGCCGGATCCGGCTTCGCAATCGGTCCAGCGCCCGGGCATTGGTCAGCGTCCGAAGCAGGGCAGGCCAGTTTCGAACCTCCTGCCGCTTGGCGCATTCCATGGCCGATACGAAGACATCCTGGAAGCAATCGCTGGTGTCGGCGTGATTGCCGAGAAGTCGCCAGGCTTTTTGCCAGACCAGTCGTCCGTGCTCGGCGAGGATCGCTTCCCAATCCGTCACTGCTTGATGTCCTGCCTTTCGTCCTCGTGGCAAACTGTGAGTCGCCGGGGGTGGGAGTATTATTACAGAGATTCCGAAATCTCGAAGTAGAATCTTGTAGTTGCGGATACAGAAGGTTGGACGGTGCCGCCATGGCAGACAGTCGAAATTTATTGGTCGTGATCGGGCCGACAGCGTCGGGAAAATCGGCGCTGGCGATGGAGGTTGCGCGCCAGGCAGGGGGGGAGATTCTGAGCGTCGATTCGATGCAGGTCTATCGCGGGATGGACATCGGGACGGCCAAGCCACGCACGGCCGAGCAGGCCCAGGTGCGGCACCATTTGATTGATCTGGTCGAGCCGACCGACAGCTTTACCGTGGCTCGGTTTGTCGAGTTGGCCGACGCAGCAATTGCCGAGGCAAAGTCGCGCGGCGCGAACATGATCGCGACAGGGGGGACACCTCTCTATTACAAGGCGCTGTTCGAGGGATTGTTCGAGGGGCCCAGCGCCGATCCGGCCGTACGCGAGCGGCTATCGGCAAATTCCAATGAAGAGTTACATCGACGCCTGACGGAGGTGGATCCAGAGGCAGCCAGTCGAATTCATTCCAACGACACGCGGCGGATGGTCCGGGCGCTCGAGGTGTTCGAGATCACCGGCAGGCCCATCTCATCCTTCCAGACGGATTGGGCTCAGACCGAGCGGCGGCATCGTGCAGTCTGGATTGGCATTTCCTGGGAGAAAGACGCGATCAATCGGCGGATCAACGCGCGGGTCCGCGAGATGATCGCGGTAGGGTGGGTCGAGGAGGTGCGGGCGCTCATCGAGAAGAATGACGCCTTGTCGCCGACGGCGTCCGAGGCGACGGGATATTTTGAGTTGATCGAGCATGTGTCCGGGCGAATGTCGCTGGCCGACGCGGTGGAACAGATCAAAATTGCCACCCGGCAACTGGCCCGCCGGCAGATGAAATGGCTCCGCCGTTTCCCGAACGTGACCTGGCTTGGCGGAGATCGGCCATTGGACGAAAACGTGACGCGGGCAATCGACCTCTGGAACGGTTCTAACGCGCAACAACAGGCATAGCGATGCATGCCAGCGCAGATTCGGCGCGGTGGCAGGGTGGTCGGCGCCGATTTTGGGACCACACCACGGTCATTTCACAAATCCGCGTCCAAGGCCCAATAAACACAGATTCTCGTCGGCCAAGATCAGGTGATATGCGGGATCGCTCTATTATTGGTCATTGCTGATCGCGCAAATCCTGCCATCCAATGTGTTCAAGTTTGCGCGTTGTCAAACCCGAAGATTTGGGCGGAAGACGAGCATCAGCCAATGCGGCCAGGAGCTCGGGCACTCGAACGGATTCGAGATGCTTCATTTGTTCCACGACAAGGAGGTTTCCCACCCAGCATCCCACCCTAGCCGATCGGGGCGGAGTTACTTTCGGTATCACGTGAACATTCGCACATCGGGTTCGCCGTGGGTTTACGGCTGCCTGAACCGTTGCGATCGGCCTCGTAGGCCGGCTCGCATTTTCATCAATTGTGCGCGGCAGGACAGGACTCCCGCCGCCAGTGAACCGGACCTTCCAAAATGGAATGGTCCTCCTATCACGGAGGATACCCATGAGTCGTATCAATACGAACATTTCGTCGTTACAGGCGATTCACACTTTAACGCGCAACAACACCGACCTTCAGACCCGATTGCAGCGATTGTCGAGCGGTCTCAAGATCAACGCCGGCAAGGACGCACCGGCCGCTCTAATCGCCAGCGAATCGCTGCGAAGCGAAATCGGCGGCATCAACCAGGCGATCGACAATTCTTCGCGTGCCGGGAATGTGCTGGACACGGCGGAAGGCGCGCTTGGCGAAGTGTCATCGCTGCTGTTGGAACTCCAGGGCCTGACAAATGAGGCGGCCAACAGCGGCGCGCTGTCGGTCGACGAAATCAAAGCCAACCAGTTGCAGGTTGACGCGATCCTGACCAGCGTCAACCGTATTTCCAACACGACGCAGTTCAATGGAGTGAAACTGCTGAGTGGCGGCCTGGATTACACCACCAGCGGTGTGGTCGCCACCGATATTGCCAATCTCCAACTCAACAACGTCAGTCTGCCCGACAACGGCCAGACCAACGTGGTTGTGCAGGTGTTGGCCAGCGCCCAGACCGGCGAAGTCGATTTTGCCGGAGCACAGCTTGGTACATCCGCCGTCACCATCGAGGTCGCGGGAAACGCCGGCACCGAGCAATTGTCTTTCGCTGCTGGAACTCAGACCAGCGCGGTTGCGGTCGCCGTGAACCAGTTGAAGCAGGCGACGGGCGTCAGCGCCACCGTCAGCGGTGCTGTTTTGCGGTTGAATGCCACCGGATACGGTTCGAAGCAGTACGTGAGCGTGAAGACCATCGATGGCACGTTCGCGAACGGCAAAGACTTCGGCACCGATGCGCAGGTGTCCATCAACGGCGCAGCGGCCGAGGTGGATGGTCTGACCGCATCTGTTCGCACAAGCACGCTGGATGCATCGATTTCGCTCGCTTCGACGTTTGGACAAACGCTTGGCACGACAGTCTTTGACGTGACTGGCGGCGGCGCCAAGTTCCAGCTTGGATCTGAAGTAAATAGGCAAGGCCAGGTCAATGTCGGCATCACCTCGGTGGCGGCGACCAAACTTGGCAATCAGACAGACGGCTACCTCGCGTCGATTGGCAGCGGCGGTGGTAACAGTCTCGTTTCAGGCAACACGATTCAGGCTCAGAAGATCATCACGGACGCCATCAAACAGGTGGCGGAACTGCGTGGTCGGCTGGGTGCGTTCCAGAAGGACGTGTTGCAGACCAACGTGAACAGTCTCTCGGTCGCGTTGGAGAACGTGACGGCCAGTGAGAGCGCGATCCGCGACGCGGACTTCGCGGCAGAAACGGCGGCCCTGACACGGTCGCAAATCCTGGTGCAGGCCAACACCTCGATTCTGGCACAGGCGAATTCGGCGCCTCAGCAGGTGCTGACGCTGCTGCGTGGCGGTTGATCCCACGACAGCAGAAATAAACCCGGAACGGGCGGCCCTCAACAGGCCGCCCGTTCTTGTTTATTGAGGCTGACCACAATATATCGTATGTTGAGTAGAACAATGGACCGTGTATGGAAGGGTCATTGTCATCCTGCGGAAACAATCATGGTTGAGTCAAAAGCTGCAACGGACGCAGAAAGCGGTGCGCAAAAACCGGCCAGGCGAACTGTTCGCCAGCTCGTTTTCAGGTGGCTGCGCTACGCCATGGTGCTGTTTCTGGTCGCCATCGCGGCAACTGCCTACGCGGCGACGCGCGAGTTCGCCAGAGAGATCGTATCGGGTCCCAATACTGGAAAAACCGTCAGCCTGAGTGAAGAACCAGTTGCCGAACTCGCCAGCATTGGTGTGGATCGTGAGTTGCGGATTGATGTCGGCCCCCCGACAGCGTCCCTTTCCGTCTGGATCATGGAGCCCACACGACGGCCGATCGGGACAATCTTGTTTCTACATGGTCATAATGCAAACAAATGGTCGATGCTTGGCCCCGGCAAAGCATTGGCGGCTGCTGGCTTTCGAAGTGTTCTGGTCGATTTGCGGGCACACGGGCGTTCAACCGGCCAATATCTCACCTACGGGATCCTGGAATCGCGCGATTTGACTCAGTTAATTGACTCGTTGATCGCGCGCGGCGTGATTGAAGGGCCAATAGGCGTCTACGGCCGTTCTTATGGCGGGGCGGTGGCAATCGAGCTTTCCGCCGCCGACCCACGCGTGCAGGCCGTGGTGGCTATCTCGGCATTCAGTTCAGTTCGCGACGTCATCCCCCAGTTCGGCCACAACGTCTTGTCGCCTGTATCATGGTTCTTCCTCCGTGCCACAATTCCCGCGGCCATCAATCGCGCCGGCCGGGTAGGGGGGTTTGATCCGGATCAGGCCAGTCCACTCCGCGCTATTGTAAAAACCAAGGCACCAATCCTGCTGATCCACGGGAGAGCGGACACCTGGGTGCCATGTGGACAGAGCGAGAAAATGCACGCCGCCGCCCCCGACCACACGCGTCTAATTCTAGTCGATGGGGCAAATCACGGCTTTGATCGCAAAGGCGACGCCGCAAAAACGGTCACCGATGAAGCCGCAGAGTGGTTCAAAGCGGCATTTGAGCGACCCATGTCTCCCCTTGTGTCGCCCGAGCGGGTAACGCAATTGGTGGGCTCGCCTTCAGTCGCCCGGCACAATTGAAAGCCGATTCCGCAATTCTGTTTTTTCGTCTTGTCTACCGCAAAGTACGTATTATATTGATGTTGAGCACGCCGGTTGAGTGGCCTTTGAACGGCGTCGTGGTTCGATCCGTACACAACGCGAAGCTGGAATGGCAAGCCGGGCTGCGCCCGGTGACGGACGGCGGAGAATGAGATGCATTTGAGGCAGTGGCAATTGGTCTGCAAACGATTGACCGACATTGTTGGTGCGGTTATTGCTTTGTTGGTCGCTTTTCCGCTGATGGTCGCAATTGCATTGTCGATCAAGCTCACCTCAACGGGGCCGGTCCTCTATCGTCAATCCCGTACGGGCCTCAGGGGAATCCCGTTTGTCATCCTCAAATTTCGCACCATGACAACCGAAACGGTCGTCGAGGCCGGCCGGGAAACACTCAGCACCGATCCGCGCATCACGACGGTTGGCCGATGGCTCCGTTGTTTCGCGCTGGATGAGCTGCCGCAATTGGTCAACGTGTTGGTCGGAGATATGAGCCTGGTTGGACCACGGCCCCTGCTCGAATGGGAAAACGATCTCTGCGACGCGCGGCAAGCCCAGCGATTGTCGGTGCGGCCGGGACTCACCGGCTTGTCACAGGTCAATGGCCGCAACAGCATTCCCTGGTCCGATCGCGTGGCGTGGGACGTGAAGTACGTCGAACAGGCAAGCCTTCGACTCGACCTGCTGATTCTGCTCAAAACCCTGCCGGTAGCGCTTCGCGGCGAGAACGCTTATCGCGACCAAGAGCCGATGGCGGACCTTCAGCCATCAATCTTGGAAGCCGTCAGCGACTGATGCGCCCGTCGAATCTACTTTTCCCGAT
>JBBRHH010000265.1:0-8257 GCA_038222915.1 Tepidisphaerales bacterium | reverse complement strand
GATGCCGCCATGCGCAAACGGATTTATGCCGAGTTGCAGCCATACTTTCCTGAAAACCCGGCCTCGCGTCGGGGCGTGCTGAATATCGTTGATGACGAGAGGAAGAATGCGATTCGTGCGGCCATGCTGATGATTGTGGCGGATGACAATTCCGAGGAGGCATTGACGCTCGATAGCCGACAGTATGTGGCCATTCAGTTGCTAGGTCGGTATCGCGCCGCGGAAGCGACCGCCATCCTGCTTGACCACGCCAGCACGCATTTTTCGGACGGCAAGGATGCTGATCCCACAGAGATGGTTTCGTCAGTAGTCATCAATTCGCTAGTAGCCATCGGAAAGCCGGCGAGTAAGGCTGCTGTCGAGCGCCTCGCCTCGGAGGACAATCAAGCGAAACGTGCGGTGCTGGTGGAAATCATCAGACAAATCGAAGGTGCAAAGCTCGGCCGTGAGATGGTCCGACTGTCGGCTGAAACGGAGGCCGACTCGTCAAGAAAGAACCGGCTATCGGCGGCGATTTTGTTGTTTGCCAACAAGGAGTCACACGGCGAGCGGAAAGGGGGGTAGAGCATCGCGGAATTTTGGAGCGCTGCTGCTAAGGCCCAATACTGATTGTTCCACCGTTCCAAAGGGTCTTCGAGTCCTGGATGACCATTCCGCCGGATACTTGTAATCCAATTCCGGCCTTCCGGGATTTGGATTGTGGTGCTAAGTTCACCCTGTGAAAACCGCGCATGAGACTACTACGCTGGACGTGCCTTCCGATTTGCCGGAAGTCATGATTGTGGATGATGATAAGCTGGTTGCCAAGGCTCTTTCTACCTTGCTTGGCGGCGCTGGATTCAGGCCTAGCGTGTTTCACGCGGGCATGGCTGGGATTGAGTATGCGCAGCGGGTCAGGCCGGCCGCGGCGGTTATTGATATTCACCTGCCGGACCTGAACGGGCTGGTGCTCAGTCAGCGGCTGCGGCAGGCGTTTGGGCCGGACGTGCCGATCGTTGTTCTTAGCGGCGACAGTTCCATGGAGGTTATGAATTCTTTGAAGCTGGTGGGGGCGAGCTACTTCTTCAGCAAGCCGGTGAATCCGGATGCGCTTTTGGAGCGGCTGCGGGAACTTGTGAAGTCGTAGGCGTTAGTGCTCGGGGTAATCGCCGCGGACGTAGGCTTCGGCCAGTTCCAGATAGTGGGGCGGCAGCCAGTTCAGGTACTCCCTATCTTTTTCGGTGATCTGGCGGGCGATTTTTCCGGGGACTCCCATTACGACCCTGCCATCGGGGACTTCGAAATTTGGCGGCACTACTGCGCCGGCGGCGATGATGCAGCCTCGCCCGACGCGGGAGTTGTTGAGGAGAATTGCGCCCATGCCGATGAGCGAGCCCTGGCCGACGAATGCGCCGTGCACCATTGCGCCGTGGCCGATGGTGACGTCGTCTTCGATGTGGTTGGGAACGCGATAGCCGCAATGGATGAGGACGTGGTCCTGGACGTTGACGCGGCGGCCGATGCGGATGGGGGCTTCGTCGCCGCGGATGACGGCGTTGAACCAGAGGCTGGATCGTTCGCCGATGATGACGTCGCCGGTGACCATGGCGCTCCTGGCGCGATAGTAACCTGACGGGTGGAGGGTGATGAGGGACATGGCCGAAGTTTAGGCGATCGCGCCGGTTTAATCTTCGGGGTGGGGGAGTGGATGTTGTTCAAGGAGTGCGACGAGGCCGAGGACGAGGAGGGTTTGCAGCATGATCAACATCGCGCCATATGTCGATTCGACGTGGACGAGAAGTACGGCGGCGATGCTGGTGGCGGCGGTCATCAGGTAGATGCAGAGGACGGCGGTGCGGCGACTCATGCCGCGGGCGACGAGGCGATGGCTGAGGTGGTTGGTGTCGCCGACGAAGGGGCTTTTGCCACGTCGGATGCGGATGGCGCTGACGACGATGAGGTCGTAGAGGGGAACGGCGAGGACGACGAGGGGCGCGAAGAGCGGATACCAGCCGGCGGCGGGGGGTGTGCCGACGGGAATGAAGGTGGTGCGGATGGTGAGTGCGCCGAGGATGAAGCCGAGAACGAGGCTGCCGCTGTCGCCCATGAAGATGGTGGCGGGGTTGAAGTTGAAGCAGAGGAAGCCGAGGAGCGCGCCCAGCAGGAGCGCGAGGACGGCCGCAACGAACCACTGGGGCTGGCTCATGGTGAGGGTGGTGATGAGGAAGGCGGTGGCGGAGACCGCGCCGACGCCGGCGGAGAGGCCGTCCATGTTGTCGAGGAAGTTGAAGGCGTTGGTGATGCCTGCGATCCAGAGGACGGAAAGGATGATGGAGGGGACGGGGCCGAGGACGGTGAGGGCACGGAGATCGAAGAAGACGACGAGGGCGGTGGTGATGGCGAGTTGGAGGATCAGTTTCAGGTAGGGGCCGAGTGCTTTGCGATCATCCCAGAGGCCGAGCAGGTGCATGGATGTGATTGCGCCGATGAGGGCGATGGCGAGGCGGGTGTGATCGCGGATGCCGGACTGGTGGAGGGCGAGGCTGTTGCGGGCGCGGTCGGCGGCGGTTTGGCCGGCGGTGGGGGTGGGGGTGATGGTGACTGTGTTGAGGAAGATCAAGCCGGCGAGCATGGGGAGGGCAATGGCGAGATAGATGGCGATACCGCCGCCGAGGGCTTTGGGTTTGGAGTGGATCTTGCGGTGGCCGGGCTTGTCGACGAAGCCGATGCGGATGGCGATGGAGCGGACGGAGAGTGTCGCGAGAAAGGCGATGGCGAAGCTGACGCCGGCCAGTGAGAGGATCGCTAGAAACATTCTGGAATCAGGATAACCGTGACGTGCGCAAAAGTAGAACCTGCCACGCAGGGTCAGATAATCTCATGATTTCGGGCGGAATCGAAGGCGTTACGGGAGGCGCACGCGGAGGAACTCAGCGCGGTCCTCGGATTCCTTCAGGAGGCGATTGAGAACGCGTTTGTCTTCGGGATTGCGGACATGCTCGATGCGGCGGCGCATGCTGCGTGCTTCCAACTCGATGCGTTCGATCTCGGCGATCACTTCAGATTCTGGATTGTAGACCGCACTCATGTACGGCTCCTTTCGAACGGTTCACCTCGCGTGGATCCATCCACTACCCTCACATCGACAGATTATACGTATGGTATTGCAGGAATAACAAGAGTGCATGTTATGCAGTCTAAAGGGGATCGGGCTGGTCTTGCTTGATGATGCGGGCGGGAACGCCGACGACGGTTGCGCCGTGGGGCACGTCGTGGAGGACGACGGCTCCAGCGCCGACAACGGCGTTTTCGCCGATCTGGAGGCAGGGGAGGAGCTTGGCGCCGAGGCCAACGAAGGCTTTGGCGCCGACGCGGACCCGGCCGGCGAGGAGTGCACCGGGGCAGATGTGGCATGCTTCGGCCAATTCGCATTCGTGGTCGACTACGCAATTTGTATTGATGATGACGGAGTCGGCGACTTTGGCGTCGGTGCCGACGACTGCGCCGGCGGCGATGACGAGGTTGAGGCCGAGGTTGGCGGTGGAGGAAATGACGGCGGCGGGGTGGATGGCATTGACGAGGTCGAGGCCGTGATCGCGGACGAGCTGGGCGTAGCTTCTGCGGGTGCGGTTGTCGCCGATGGCGCAGATGGCGGCGGCGATGCCCTGTTTTTTGAGTTTGGAGAGGAGGTTGATGCCGCCGAGGACGGGGAGGCCGGCGACGGTTGTGTTAGCGCGGGAGATGTCGGCGTCGAGGAAGGCGACGGGGTTGCAGGTGCGTGAGAGGCGGAGGATGTCGAGGACGACGCGGCCGTGGCCGCCTGCGCCGATGATGAGGATGTCCATGGATCAGTCCAGACGGCTGGAGGTGACTGGCAAGGAGCGGGTGGTATCGGGGAGCTCGCGCGGGGCGCGGACGTAGCTTTGGCTGCCTTCCCAACTGCTCCGGCGCGGGACGTCGTTGATGACGACGCCGATGACTTGTGCGCCGACGCTTTGGAGTGCGTCGTAGGCGTGTTCGGCGAGGCGGCGGTCGCCTTTCTGGGCGCGGATGACCAGGACGGTTGCATCGCAGGAGGCGGCGGCGATGCGGGCGTCGGGGGCGACGGTGGCGGGCGGGGAATCGACGAGAACCCAGTCGTACTGGGTGCCCATATCGCGGAGAAGATCTTCGAATGCGGCGGACTTGAGGAGTTCGGAGGGGCGTTTGGGGATGGGGCCGCAGGGGAGGAGATCGAGGCCGCGGAGGCCGGTGTTGCGGATGGCTTCTTCGGCTTTGTTGTCGCCGGCGAGGACGGAGGAGGCCCCGATTTCGGGATGGAGATCGAAGAGGGCGTGCTGCGCGGGGGAGCGGAAGTTGGCGTCGACGATGAGGACGCGGTCGCCGGCCTTGGCCATGGCCTTGCCGAGGTTGCAGATGATGACGCTGACGCCGTGCTCGTGGGAGGGGGCGGTCATGAGGAGATTTTTCGCGCCGCGCTCGGCGGTGGCGGTGATGATGGTTTCGCGGAGGTCGGAATATTCCTCGGCGACATCGCCCATGGGGTCGAGGGGATTTGCGCCTTGTTCAATCCAGTGGGGGATGCAGGCGAGGATGGGGAGGCCGAGGGCGTTGCGGACTTCGTCGACGGATTGCATGCGCGGGGCGGTCCATTCGCGGACGCGGGCGAAGCCCATGCCGGTGATGGTGCCGGCGACGAGTGCGATGGCCATGATTTCCGGCATGTAGGGCCAGGTGGGTTTTTCGGGGAGCGAGCCCATTTCGAGGACGACCACCGGGCGGGCGCCTGGATCGCGGGGGACTTTGGCGTTGAGGATGCGGTCGTCGAGGCGGGCGATCTCCTCGCGCAGGTGATTGGCGTTCTCCTGCATGTAGCTGAAGTTGTTGGTCTTGGTTTCGACTTCCCTTTGATGCTTGACGGCGTTTTCGGATTCGGTGCGGAGGGCGGTTTCCCTGGCCTGGGCGACGTCGAGGCGTTTTTTGGATGCGACGGCGAAGCGGAGGTTGAGATCGTCAATTTTGTGCTGGAGGGCGACGACCTGCGGATGGGTGGGGCGCAGATGCTGGCGCTCCAGATCCTGGACCTGCTGGTCGATTGTGGATCGCTCTTTTTTTAAACCGGCGACTACGTCCGCTGACGAGGGAGTGGCCTTTTCGGCCAGTTCGTTCACGGACTTCAATTTGTCGGCATCGTCCTTGATGGACTTCATCGACTCGTCGTAGTCGCCGCGGGCGTCCATGGTTTCGCGCTCGGCGGCAGTGAGCGTGATGCCGAGGCTGCGGATTTTTTCGTTCTGGATGGCGGTGAAGCTGCCATTGAAATCGATGTCGGGATTGGCGAGGCGGAAGGCGTGCATTTCGTCGGCGGACTTTTTCAGCATTGCCACGTCTTCGTTCTTGGCCTTGCGATCCTTGTCGACATCGGGGTTGCTGGTGACGAGGGTCTGCTGCTCGCGATAGCTTTGATAGGCGGTGAGGACGCTTTGAACGACAGCCTGGGCATCTTCTGGTTTGGCCGCGTCGAAGGAGACGGTGACGGTGTTGTCGTGCTTGCTGACGTCAACGCGCAGTTCTTTTTTCAGGAAGGCGAGGCGGTTCTTAACGTTGTCGAACACTTTGGCGGTATTGACGTTGGCGTCGATCGAGACGGGGACGAGGACCTGGGCGGAGTAGATTATTTTTTGTTCGGTGGCGAGAACGCGGTTGACCATTTCGGCGTTGTCGTTGCGTTCGGGGTTGATCGCGAAGGAACCGTTGCTGGTGTATTTTTTTGGGGCGAGGAGGGAATAGGCGAGGCCGGCGGCGAGGAAGACGAAGAGGGTGAGGATGACGATCCAGCGCTGACGCCAGAGGACAACAGCAAGGCCATCCGACTGCGTCCGGGGGTTAACCGGGGCAACCAGGGAGAAATCTCCGCGAGTGGAAAGATTGGAACCGCCCATATTCGCTGTCTTCTCCAATTGGAGGTTTGCCGTGCGTCGAAATATATCTTTGCCGCCAAGGCCGATGCCAGAGAAATCGTCGCCGAAAGAGGGAATATGTGCAAATTTGGGGCTATGGGGCGACGGGTTGTTGCGTGCGCGGGTCGCGTCGCCATAAGCCCAACTCTTGAGATCGCGGAGAGGACTTTGCGAAGTTACAGCCGCAAGATAATATGTTGAGCGTTCCGGTTTGATCGAACAGGGAAGGCGCTGCTATAGCATCGAGGGCGCCCAAATCATTTCGCGGAGGATTAAGGTGACGAAACATGGGAAGTCGGAGCCTGATGAACTTCTGCAGGTCCTCGGGGAACTGCTTCTTGAGGTTCACGAAGCAGATGATTTAAATCATATTTTGGCAGGAATTCTTCGGGAGGCGATCAGACTCGTTGGGGCGGAGCGCGGTGATTTGGTCATGGCCAACGCCAGTGGTGATTTGAAGGTCGGCGTAACACACGGCCTTACAAGTGATCCGTTGCCGAAAGGTGCTTCGGTACCAAAGGAAAGTTTTGTCTGGCATGTTTATACGCGTAACGAGAAGACGGCTCTCATTGAAGGCGATGTTCGCTCCCTCCATACTGAAAAGCACTATCACCCTATCCACAACAAGACTCGGAGCGAGGCTGCGGTCCGGCTGCAGTTCAAGCATCGATCGATGGGAGTGCTGAATGTGGAGTCAGAACGGCGAAATGCGTTTCACCCTCAACACAAGAAGACTCTGGAACGTTTGGCCGGTTACGCCGCCATCGCGGTTAAGTTGTTTGAAGAAGAGCGAGGTTTCCGGAAGCTTGTGGCGAAAGTGCTGACGGAGAGGGACGATAGCAATCACGACAAGCTGGAAACGATCTTGAGTGAAATACTGGAGGGCGTCGAGGAAATGCACGGGCTGAACCGCGGCCTGATCTATGTGGCGGACAAGGATCATTCCAAATTGAACGTATGCGGCTGGAGAGTGAAGAAGCGACCGAAGAACGGATTCTCGCATTCGCTCGACAAGGAGGCATCATTCGCCGGATGGATTTATTCCGGAACAGCAGACTTGTGCGAAGATGCGACGGATAGAAGGGTGAGCGCAAGAGGTCGGAAGCAGTTTGGAATTACGAACTCATTGGTGGGCCTGCCGCTCACGTTTGCTGGAGAGCGGGTTGGGGTCCTCGTCTGTTGGAGCGACCGTCCACCATTTCCAGTGTACGACGACATTCAAGACTTGGCGCCAATCGCGACTCTATGCGCCTGGAAGGTTGGCGTCTGGCAAGCAGACGAAACCCGCCGAAGGGCAAACAAGATGCAGACTGAGCAAATGGAGGCATTTGAAGCGCTGGTCAAAAACCTGCACGTCTGCATTTTTCGAAAGGACGCAGACAGCAAATTTAAGTCAGCGAACCCTGAGTTCATGGAGCACCTTGGCCTGCAGTCGACTGACACAATCGATGGAAAGGACGATTTTGATTTTTATAAGGTAGCTTGCGCCGACGCGTATCAGAAAGCGGACCGAAAGGTCATAGCGAATGGCGCTGTGGTCAAGATTGATGAATGGAACCAGCTAAAAAACAGCGACGACAAACGGAAAGTTGAAGGATTCAAGGTGAGGACCGTTGACCAGAATGGAAAGCAGGGGGTGCGCGGCATGTTCTGGGACGTGACGAAACGCGAACAGCTGGTAGCGCAGAAAAACTCACTGATCGATTTGGGCAAGAAAATGTTGGACTCGGCTCTGACCGACCGCATTGCCGAAGCATATGACGAAATGAGGACTTTTCTATTCAAGGCAGAAAAGCAAGTGGGGTCAAAGCCGCATAAGACGGCAGAGACCCGCCGCCGTCGTGAGGCGCGCGTCGCAACTCCGAATCCTCGAAAAACGTCGAAGGCCGCCGCAATGCCCAACGCGAATTTGCACCCCCACCCTCGTTCCGAGCAGTGCGTGCGTGTCTTGCTAATAATGCAAAAGAATTACATCGACGTCGGATTGCGAAGACAGGAAATCGCCCAGAAGGTTGTTGGTGACTTCCCGGACAATAAGGGTGCAGCGGTGGGTCGGTTGCTTTCGCAGCTTGAGGAGGATGGCTTCGTGGAGCACCAGGGCAATACGTCACGCGCGACGTGGACACTCACCCACAAGGGCAGATCATGGAAGCGTTTGCCAGGCGGGGAGGCCAGCGGGGTGCACGACCGTCTCTGTACACCTCACTTGGCGGCTTGGAACGCCTTGACGCGATTTTGGCCCACGGCGGAGCCGCGCGGGCGGCTCTCGTGAAATTTCTCCGCCCGGCCATCCTCGCTCAGGTATGCGGCGCGAACCT
>JBBRHH010000264.1:0-8282 GCA_038222915.1 Tepidisphaerales bacterium | reverse complement strand
TGTAGACCACGCCAACGCCGGTGCGATGCGATTTGGAGCGCCACTGTTGATGGGTGTAAAGCGGGCCGGACTGCAGCGGCAGCGACTCCCAATGGGCAGGCGGGGCGAAACTCGCCTGGACATCCTCAATAATCTGCGGTTTCTCAAGCCCGCGTTCGTCCGCCACGAGACGATGGCTTACGAGCTTGGCTCCCGCGACTGGATCAAACTGGCAGCCAGTCAGCCAGGGGAGCAGGAAGGGAATGCAACAGAAAAGCGTCCGCTTGATACAACTCGGTTCGCCCATGTTCAACCTGTATGTTTAACGCGCGATCCCATTCGCCCGGTTGGAAGGCTCTTACTTCTCAGAATCGGCCAACAATTGCAAGCCCCAGCAGCAAAAGTCGCCTTAAAACGATTAATACCGGCAACCAAAGCGCACCGGTTATTGCTTCAAACCAAGTACGGTCCGATCCCGCGCCTGTTCGGCCAGTTTCAACTCCTCAACATTCACCGGCGCCGATCGCTCCGTCCCTGCATAGACCGCCCACGCGTGCATCCCTTCCAGCACCATAAACGCCCGCACGAGATAAAAGCCTCCCTCGGCGACAAACCGAATCCCGCCGCGCTTCGGATCGTCCGTTACTTCACCCACCAGGTCGGCCTTCCCCTCGGTCTTCTTCATGTTCGGCAAAAATCCTTCTTCAAGGACCGTCTCCGCCCCGCCCGGAATAATCGCGGCCGGCAGCGGCAGCGACATATAGATTACCCCGTAAGCAGTGTGCCCGCTCGGGCTCAGCCAGATCTGATGTCGATGCTTTTCATCCTGCTTGAGCGGCTCAGGAGCCCATCCTGCTGGCGGCGTCACCGTTGCATCAACAGTTTTAAGCGGAATCAGTTGCTCGGCCGCCTGGGTGGTCAACGTCTGTTGCGTGGTTGGCAGGGCGTGATGGCACCCCGTCAGACACACGCAAAGTGTGAGAGCGGCGAATCCGAGCTTTTGCAAACCAGTTGGCTTCATCGAACTCCAACGGCGCATAAAGCAGCGCCGCGACTTCCGATTATTGACGGGGGCTCATCGGGCCGCGGCGCTGAATATCGAAACGACCAAAAAGGCCGTGGTCTATTTGGCGGCGGCAGCGGCAGCCTTCGGAGCGGCAGTCTTCTGGAAGCTGTACGTTCCACCAAACTTCTTGCTGAAGCGTTCCACCCGGCCGGCGGTATCAACGAACTTCTGCTTGCCGGTAAAGAACGGATGGCAGGCCGAGCAAATGTCGACTGCGATGCGGGGAAGCGTGCTGCGGGTCGTAAACGTGTTGCCACAGGCACAATGCACATTGCAGGCCTGATAACGCGGGTGAATCTTGGTTTTCATGACGTCCTCGTCTTTAAAAATATTGAACGGAAGATCGTAGCAGTACCCCAAACGCTTGGCAAGCGCGGGCGGAAGTCGTATCGGAAGATTGCCTCAAATCGCGCCTTTCAGCAGCCAGCCGATGGCAATCGATGCGAGGATAAGCCATGTCGAGTTGAGATTCCAAACGAGCAGTACGATCATCGAAAGAACGGCGATGACCGATCCACCGATCACGCCCGCGGAGGTCGGCGCTGCGAAAATGGTCCGCTGCGCGAGCTGAATCGAAACGACAAGAATCAGCGCCACCACGGCCGCGTTCATTCCCACGAGCGCCCCCTTGACCATCTGGCTCGACCGAAGCCTTGGCCAGAGTGGCGCGAGAATCGCGACGAAGACAAACGATGGCAGAAAGATGCCAACGGTGGCCAGCAGCGCCCCGCCGGTTGCGACGGCCGCATTTCCACCACTCCATTGATGTCCCAGCAGAAACCCAATGAAGGTGGCAGTCGTCAGCAGAGGCCCGGGTGTCACCTGCCCGACGCCAATGGCGACCATCAACTGATCGTCCCGAAGCCATTGATGTTGAAGCACCAGATCGTTTCGCAGGTAACTGACCAGCACATAGCCGCTGCCGAAAAGAGTTGCTCCGACTTTCAGGAAGGTGAGCGTCATGGCGAGCAACTTGGACGACAGCGCCGAGCCCACGGCCAACGGCGAAGCGCCGCCCAGGATGGGCCACATCGTGTTGCGTATTCGCTTGGCGGTCGGCGGGGCACGCCTGACCGCCCGTGTGCCGCCAGCAGCTGCCGCGAAAGCAAGGATGATGAGGTCCGTCTGTGCGAAACCGAGGCGCGTCAGCCAAAAAGCGGCACCGAACGCCGCGGCCGCGATAATGCCGGTGAACCAGTCTTTCACGGCGGAACGCGCAAATCGCCAGCCCGCAACCGCAACAATTCCAATTACGCAGGCGACCGCAGCGTGCATCGGACCCTGGGCCTGCGGGACTGTCCCAAAGCGAACATACGCCCACGCCAGCGGCAGGATGATCAGGACGGCCGGAACAATGAAACAAACGCCGGCGACCAGCAGGCCCGGCCAACCTGCACGTACATGACCCAGGTGAATCGCCAATTCGGTAGAATTGGGTCCCGGGATGAAATTCGTGGCCGTGTACAGTTCCAGAAACTCTTCGCGTCCGATCCATTTGCGGCGGGTCACCACCTCATCTTCCATCAACGCCAGATGCGCCGCCGGCCCACCGAAAGCCGTGAAACCGAGGCGCAGAAAGACCGCGGCTACCTCGCGCAATCTCGCCCTTTTGCTCAGCCTGGCGGCGTCTTGGGCTGCATCTGCTTGAGGGTCGGTTGTTTCCATCGGATCTCGATTGGGCGAATCCTACCCAAATCAAAAGAGAAAGCCTGGAAGGCTCGCGCTCATCCAGACTTCGATGGATCAAAAGTTGACCTTTACGCTTTAGCGGGTCGCATCGGCCGCGGCCGCGCGAACCACTTCGTCTTCGGACTGATCCGAAGCAACAAATCGCAGTTCGTTGATGGCCTGTTCGCCGCCCAGTTGAGCCAGCGCCAGCACCGCGGCACGGCGGGCGATCTGCAGGAAGAAACCGTCGCGGTTGCGAATGACTTCCACGAGCGTTTCAACGGCCTTTGCATCGCCCAGGGTCGCCAGGGCCCGGATGGCCTCGGCGCTGGGTTCGGCCTGGGTGTCGCGGACAGCTTTCAAGAGCGAGTCAACAGCCCGGCGATCGCCGAGTTGGGCGAGGCTCTGGGCCGCTGCCGCTCGCGAAACGCCATGGTAATAGCCATCGACATTGCTGAGCACATCGATCAACGGCTCAACTGCCGATGCGTCGCCGAGCAGGCCGAGCGCTGTCGCGGCTTCACGGGCCACATCAGCGTCGGTGTCGTGCAAAGCAACAAGCAGGGCTGGGACGGCCGTGCGATCGCCAGCCTTACCGAGCGAAGCCGCGGCCGCTTCGCGCGTCCAGGGATTGGTCGAGCTCAGATCGCCGATCAGGGCGGCAGAAGCGTTGGCTGGCTGGGTCGCCTTCGGGGCGGCAGCTTCAACGGCTGTCGCCACAGCCGCAGGCTTGGCAGCCTCAACGGCGGCGGGCTTGGCCGCAACGACTTCGGCGGCCTTGGCGACGACCGCTGATACAGCGGCCTTCGTCTCTTTTGTTTCCTTCTTGATTGAAGCAGCCAGCGCGGTGGCCGGAATGGCGGTGTACTTCTTTTCGGTCGTCTTCTTCGTCGTGGTCTTACGGGGCATGGTTTATTCCTCCATGAAAAACAGAATGTCAATCGGACAGATAACGTCTATCGTCCCAGTCGACGTCTCAACGTCAACAGATTTTCCTTTGCGGATGTGCGAATTACCTGTGAACAAATCGAGATAAGTTCATACTTTATGGCGAATTCGCTCGACCCCGAAACTTTCACTTCCGCGTCTTCGAATCTAGACCCTCGCCAAAATTTTTGGGGTCCCGGTGAGCGGCTCGACGTCGACAGAGACGGCGAGCGAATGGCGGTGGCCGCCGACGACGACGCCGCGCACGGGGCTGATGTCGTCGTACTCGCGTGCCCAGGCAAGGGTGATGTGGCCGAAGGAGGGGATGACGCCGTTGGTTGGATCAAAGTCGATCCATCCGAAATCGGGGAAATAGACCGACACCCAGGCGTGGGACCGGTCTGCACCGATCAGTCGCGGCCGGCCGGGCGGCGGGCGCGTCACCAGATAGCCGCTGACGTAGCGGGCTGCCAATCCAAGCGAACGGAGGCAGCCGATTTGGAGGTGTGCGAAATCCTGGCAGACGCCGTGGCGGTGTTGCAGCACCTCCAGCACCGGCGTGCCGATGGTGGTCGCGTTTCCGTCGAAGGTGAACTCTTTGAAGATGCGCTCGGTGAGTTCAGTGACGCACTCGAGCAACGGCCGGCCCGGCGTGAATGCTGGCTGGGCGTATTCAGCCAGTTGGGCGTGTGCACGCACAAACGGTGAATTGACGGCGAACTGCATTGCATCCAGGACTTCCAGATCACGCCGTTCGCGCAGTACCCGCGCCACCTGCTCCCAGGCCGGCGACCACAATCCCACCGGTGGAATAAACGCGCTTACTTCGACTTCACTCCGCGCCGCGATCTTCAAGCTTTCGTGCGGTTCCTGCAGGCTGAACCAAGTGACTGGATTGCCGAAAAAGTCGATGCGGTCGTTACGCATCACTGGGTTGGGGGTGACTTGCGTCAAGTGCGAGACGAGCGATTGCCGGATCGTTTGCCGCGGCGTCAGATGGACGATGTTGTGGCAAAGCGGAACCGGGTCGCTGTAGAAATACTCGGTGGTGTGGTTGACCCGATATCTCATTGCGCCGCCTCCTCGGCGCCGCGGCCTTGCAGAGGCCGGGAAGTCGCGTGGCTGAAATAGATCTGGCTGACCCATTCCGACACGTCGGCCATGGAGTCGATCACCTGCGTCATGAGCGCTTCGAGCTCGGGTCGGCCGCCGCGGTTGGCCGGTGGGCTGATGGCACGCAAGTCGACAATCTTCAAATGGGTGTTGAGTTGCAGGACAGTTTGGATGTCGGGGCTGTGCTGCGGATGGATGTCATCGCGCGGCAGATCCTCCAGATGATCTTGAAGGGCGTTCAATTGAAAGACGACTGAACGCGGGTTGGTTTCATCCGCGACGATCAGGTCAACCACGGCGGCCGCGTCAAGTTGAGTGAGATAGCGGCGGCGATAGGTCAGGGAACTGTCGGCGATATCGAGCACCGCTTCCAGCATGGGCGATTCATCTTCGGAACAGTTCACCATGGTCGTGCGCACCAGGCGGGCGATGCCGATGGCGTGCTCCACCCGGCTGCCAATTTCGAGGAATCGCCAAGCCTGGCCGCGCGTCATGGACTCGGCCACCATGCCGCCGAAAGCGAGAAGGTCGACGGTGATTCTGTTCAACAGCTCGACCACGCGGCCGATCTGGTCGTCTTCTATCTTTGGGTCGAATTCCTCAAGCTCACGTTCGATCTCCTGCAGGATGCGCCATGCGTCGGAGGAGACGCGGTCTCGCAGGCCGCGCATGAGTGTTCGAACATCGCGGAGGGCCGGCCGAATGCCGCCGGGGCCGACGCTGTCGAACGCTTCAACCACGAGATCGCCCAATCCATTGCCGTTGAGGACGAATCCGCGGTATCCGAACAAGGCCCGCGCCAGTACGCCAACCGTCGCCGCAACGTCAGACCTTCCCTGATCCATCAATCGCGCGAACAAACAGCGGGCGATGCGAACGTCGGTCTCAAACCGCTGGAGATAGCGGCCGAGCCAGAACAGATCATCGGCCACGCGGCTGGTGACTTCGCCGCCACCGCGACTGAGTTGTGGCGGCAGGGAGCCGGCGGAAAGTAGTGTGGTCTCACTGACGGGGCCTTCGGAGAGGATCCAGGTGTCTTTGCTGCCGCCGCCGCGCTGCATCGAGACGACCAGCGAATCATCCGATCCGGTCACCCGTGTAAGTGCGCCGGACATGACTGAATACGATTGGGCGTCGGCGGCCGCGTAAGCGCGCACTACAAACCGGCGGGCCTCGGCCTGATCTTCCATCAGCACCGGCGCCGTTCTTGAAATGACATGCTCCTGAGCGATGAAATTCCCCGGCCTTGCGGCAATGCGTGCCGCGAGCTCCGCAAGCTGCTCCTGCGACATTTCCTCGCCGAACTCCGGATCGGATCCCCGCGCGGGGAATGCGGGCTTGATCACCAATTGCGAGAGGTTTTCGAGCACGTAACACAGAGAATCCGGCTCGCCGCACCACCAGGTCTGAACCGACGGGAGCTTTAGATCTTCATTCAACAGGTTGCGACAGAGTCTGGGCAGAAATGAGAGAAAGGCGGGCGCCTGCACCACGCCGCTGCCCAGTGCATTGGCTACAGCTACGTTGCCTTCGCGGACGGCTTCGACGAGCCCCGGCACGCCGAGATAGGACTGGGGGTACAGCTCGAGGGGATCGCAAAAATCATCGTCGACACGGCGCAGGATGACGTCGACGCGCTGCAGGCCGTTGATGGTCTTTAAAAAGACCATCGCGTCGCGGACGGTCAGATCATTGCCGTGCACCAGCGTGTAGCCGAGATAGCGGGCGAGGTAGGCGTGTTCGAAGTAGGTTTCGTTGTATGGCCCGGGCGTGAGCAGGACGACCTTGGGATTTTCGCGGTTGGGGGATGCGAGCGATCGAAGGGTTTGGCGCAACGTGATGAAGAATGGGGCGAGGCGTTGCACATTACACTGTCGAAACGCAGTGGGAAGGATGCCGGCGAGGACAATGCGATTTTCGAGGGAGTATCCAGCGCCGCTGGGGGCCTGGGTCCGGTCGTTTAGAACGAGAAATTGTCCATCGACCTGTCGCACCAGATCGGCCGAATACAGATGTAGCCAGCGGTTGTGCGCGGGGATGATTCCGTGGCATGGTCGCAAGAAGCCTGGATTTGCGTAAACTAGTTCAGGCGGAAGCCATCCCTCTTTCACGCTGCGCAGTGGGCCGTAAAGATCGGCGAGCAGCGCATCCAGAAGCCGGGCTCTTTGAACGAGTCCTTCGGAGACGCCGGTCCAATCAGATGCTGGAAGAAGCAGCGGGACAAGATCGAGGTTCCATGGCCGATCGACGCCGTCGGGATCGCCGTAGACGTTGTGCGTGATGCCGTTTTCACGAATGATCCGGCGGCCTTGTTCCCAGCGGCGGAGAACTTCCTCTGATCCGAGGTCATCGAGAAGGCTGACGAGCATGCCCCAGTGAGGCCGCAAGGCGCCGTCGGGTTCCAGCATTTCATCGCGCCCGCTTTGGCGCGCGGCGTACATCGCCGCAAACCCGCGCGGCGCCACAAGAGGTTCATTCGTCGTCGTTGTGGTCATACAAAACTGCCGAGCCCATTTCTCGATCCATCATTACATTATAGGACCTTTGGTGTCAGCGATGTGACAATCCATGGGCTCCATTTATCATCGGCGCAATCGATGCGCTTTCGATCAGACCCGGCGCATATCCAGCGTAAAAGGTAGTTCATTGCTTGTCGGAGGCTCGGCCAGGCGCATTTTGCCCGGCGTGTGACCCAGATCCGAAAAACGGGCGATGCGCCGGCTTTCGGCTTCATATGCATTGATCGGAAAACGATCGTAACTTCGGCCGCCCGGGTGTGACACTTGGTACACGCAGCCGCCCACAGACCGGCCGGCCCACGTATCCACCACATCAAACGTCAGTGGCGAATCAATCTCAATGGTCGGATGCAGGCACGTCGGCGGCTTCCACGCGCGGTAGCGAACGCCGGCAACAAATTGTCCGTTTGGTCCGGTCGGATGCAGTGGTACGCGCACGCCATTGCAGGCGATGACGTGCCGGCCGTCGACCATGCCCTTGACCAGCACCTGCAAGCGTTCGACGGACGAATCGACGAAGCGCACGGTGCCGCCGCCGGACGGTTCTTCGCCTAGTACGTGCCATGGCTCGATGGCCTGTCGCAGCTCCAGCGTGACATCGCGCTGCTGTATCGAACCATAGTGCGGAAAGCGGAACTCGATGTGCGGATCGAACCAGCTCGCTTTTAACGGATAGCCCACCTCGTTCAATTCAGAGACCACGTCTTCCAGGTCCTGCTTCACAAAGTGCGGGAGCATGAATCGATCGTGAATTTCCGTGCGCCAGCGTACCAGCCGCTGCTTGTAGGGCGCTTTCCAGAATCGCGCGACCATGGCGCGCAGGAGCAACTGCTGGGTCAGGCTCATGCGAGAATGCGGCGGCATCTCGAAGCCGCGCATCTCCAATAGGCCCAGACGGCCTGTGGCCGATTCCGGCGCATAGAGCTTGTCGATGCAGAACTCGGCCCGGTGCGTATTGCCGGTGGAGTCGACGAGGAGATTGCGGAAGATGCGGTCGACCAGCCACGGAG
>JBBRHH010000263.1:0-8283 GCA_038222915.1 Tepidisphaerales bacterium | reverse complement strand
GGCTCGTTTCCGGCGTTAAAGAATTCGTCGACGAAGTTGATGGTGTTGCCGCCGAGACGGGAGGTGATGGTGCGGCGGAGCTCGACGCAGGGGCCGTAGAACGCGCCGTAGCGAATGAGGCCGGTGACGGACATTTCGAGACGGCCGGCGCGGGGTTCGGGTTGGACAACGGATTCGAGAGCGGCGGCGGTGTTGGAGTGGGTGCCGTGGAGGCCGACGTCTTCGCCGCCGTCGGTGACGGGTCCGCCGACGTTGCCGGGGCCGCAGCTGGTGAGGAGTCCGACGCCGAAGCCTTTGAGCCAGTCGAGGCCGCGATCGAGTGCGCGGGTTGGCGGGGTGAGGCCTTTGTGGGAGAGGAAGGTGAGGCTGTGGTTGTTGAAGAAGGCCTGATCGATATCGAGGCCGCGATCGGCGAGGAGGCGGTAACGGAGGCCGCCGCCGGTGTTGACGCAGAGGGCGCGGACGCCGCGGCCGGGGCCTTCGTCAATGGTGTAGGCTTCGATGCCGCCGGCCTGGGCCGGGTTGATGAATTTGGTGGTGTCGAATGGGGTTGGCATTTTGGTTTTTGGATTAGAGAAGGTTCGAGTTACGACATTCGTTGCTGAAGGATAACGGGGGCGGGCTCGAGGACAATGCGGGCGGGGTAACGGAACGACGAACGGGATTCATCAATGGAATTGGGTGCTGTTTGTGTGCGCGCACATGCGCAAAAAACGTGTTGCGTGTCGGTTTGGCGGGTGCCGATTTTCGTAACCAATTGTCTTTTATGGTTTTGCAGAATGGAGGGGTGACGTTTGGTTGTTTAAAACCGACCCTGAACCGACACACAACGGGCACTAAACCGACATACAACCGACCATAAACCAACACACAATCGACACACAAGCGGCAACGAACCGACCAACAATCGACACATCCAAATCGCGAGGGCAGATCGCTGAAAGCGGGTGCAGACGGAAGTGAAAGTGCAGAAAATCGCGTTTGGGTTTGGGAATCTGGTCGACGAAAATCGTAAGTTATTGCATTGATTGCGCTTATGAACTTCAAGGCGGTTTGAAAACCGACCCTAAAGCGGTACCGAATCCTCCCTCCCACCTCCCTCGAATCTCCCCAAACCGACGGTAACTCTCCCCGTTTTGACCCTCGAATCGCCCCAAAGCGACGGGGTACTCGAGACATGAAAATTGAGACTGGAAACTTGAGGGGGACGAGGAGGGGACCGGTGAATCGCTTGCTCTGATGTGTGGATGGATTTTCCCTGGGCATGGCGGACCCCTGTTCTGGTTTTTGCCGGCAGGTGCATGCCGGCGGCAACAGGTGAAGGTTTGGGTCACTTGTTGCTGGTCGGATCGTACGTTTTTTGTTAGGTTTTGTCAAGGGTCGAAAAGCCTTTATTCAATGAATATTTTCTATACAACTTTGGGATCGCGCTAAAACTGTTGAAACGCCCACGTGCGGGCTGCGAATCCGCTACACTTTTTTCCCGATGGCCGACCACGCCCCCAGCCTCTACGTGCAGATCGACATGCAGACATCAATGGAGCGACTGCGGGAGTTGACGCAGACGCCTGCGTTGCATCAGCGATGGGATTTGCGGTTCACGGAGATCCAGTACCTGGCGCGGCCTGATGCGAATGAGTTACAGCGATTTCTGCGAAGCTATCTGAGTTAATCGGTCGGCTCTACACAATGAGGATTGCCGCGGACTACAAGCCATCGGTGGATGTCGACGGCCGCGACGCGCGGGAAGCGGTTTCGGACATGAACACAGTCTTTGAATCGTTCTAACTCGAAAGGTGTTACTCATGCCCACAACGGAACAGACTTCGGCGATCGTCGACAGAGTGCGGCAGCGCCTTGCGGAGGGCGAACGGGAGGGCTTGTACCTGAAAGTGGACGGCGACAAGCTCGACGACGAGTGGCTTTACATTGTTGTCGTGCCGTCCAAGCCAAGCGTGCGGGCCTCGGAATACGCCAATTTTATGTCCAACGTGGAGCGGGAGCTTCGCGCAGACGGGCACGACAACGTTTTGCTTGTGCCGGCACTGGAGGATTGAGCGGGCTGACGACAGCTCGCCAGTACGATAGAATGTGGGACAGGAAGCAAAGACTTTAAGGATTCAAAGCCATGCCAATTTACGAATATACCTGCCGGAAGTGTGAGACGAAGTTTGACAAGCTTGTTCGGAGCATGAGCAGTGAAGAGAAAGTGCCGTGCCCGGACTGTGGGTCGACGAGTACGGCGCGGGCGCTTAGCGTTTTTGCCGTGGGGGCTGAGGGGGCGCGGTCTCAAGCTGCGCCAGCGCCTGGGTGCGGGCGTTGTGGCGGGCCTGGGCCTTGTGCGATGGGGAATTAAGTTGTCTGGGTGACGTGCGAGCGAGCGGAGGTCCGGCAAGCCGGACCCTGCAGTCCGCTGTTGCCACTACTGATGTCATGATCCAAGCTGTCACCGTTTATTGTTCTTCTTCACCGCGAGTGGATCGTGCGTATTTGGATGGGGCGGCGGCGATGGGGACTCAGATTGCGCGGGCGGGGTGGACGCTGGTCTATGGGGGGAATCGGATTGGGTCGATGGGGGCGCTGGCGGATGCGGTTCGGGCGGCTGGGGGGAAGGTGATTGGGATCACGCCGAAGGTGCTGGTGGATAAGGGGATCGCGGATGAGTTGTGCGATGAGCTTGTGGTGACGGATGGGATGCGGGAGCGGAAGGCAATCATGGAGGCGCGGGGGGATGCGTTTGTTGCGCTGCCGGGCGGGCTGGGGACGTTTGAGGAGATTTTTGAGATTATCGTCGGGCGGCTGCTGGGGTTTCATGCCAAGCCGATTGTGCTGCTCAATATTTTGAACTATTACGGGCCGCTATTGGCGATGATCCAGCATGGGGTGGATGAGCAGTTTATCAAGGCGAATACGCGCGATCTGTATTTTGTCGCGGAGACGGATACGGAGGCGATTGAATATCTGCGGAACTATAAGCCTTCGCCGACGGCGGAGCCTCGCGCGGTGCCGTCGGCGGCGGCTTTGTCCTGAAACTGTTTTTGGGCGGCCTATCTTCTGCGTGCCTACGGCGTAAAATAATGTTCGCGTTTTTCACGGATGACGAACCTGAACGCAGCCAAGTCGAAAGTGCATTCTGGTTCGGTTGAAACTTTCGCCACATCCGGGACGATTGCCGATATCGGCAGCGGCGGCGGCAAACAGGCCGCGGCAGATTTAAAACACGGAGGCATGATGCCTGACACATCGAATGCAGCTGTTCCAGCGGTTTCGAAGCCGGTCCCGATCAAGGAGGTTCACATTCTGTGGATCACGGCGGGGCTGAGTTGCGACGGGGATTCGGTTTCGATCACGGCGGCGACGCAGCCGAGCATTGAAGACATCGTGATGGGGGCGATTCCCGGCCTGCCCAAGGTACACCTGCACAACCCGGTGCTGGCGTACGAGAACGGCGATGAGTTCATGAAGTTCTGGTATGACGCCGAGGCGGGGCTGATCGATCCGTTTATCCTGGTGATTGAAGGATCGATTCCCAACGAGAAGAACAAGGCCGAGGGGTATTGGGCGGCGCTGGGGCAGGACAAGGTGACTGGCCAGCCGATTACGACTTGCGAATGGATTGACCGGCTTGCGCCCAAGGCGATCGCGGTGGTGGCCGCGGGGACTTGCGCGACGTATGGCGGGATTCATGCGATGGAAGGAAATCCGACGGGGGCGATGGGGCTGGCGGATTATCTGGGATGGTCGTGGACGTCGAAGGGCGGGCTGCCGATTGTGAACGTTCCGGGGTGTCCGGTGCAGCCGGACAATTTCATGGAAGTGTTGCTTTACCTGCTGTATCAGATCAGTGGGATGGCGCCGATGATTCCGCTGGACGCGAATTTGCGGCCCAAGTGGCTGTTCAGCGCGACGGTGCACGAGGGGTGTGACCGGGCGGGTTATTACGAGCAGGGCGATTTCACGACTGAATATGGTTCGCCCAAGTGCCTGGTGAAGATTGGCTGCTGGGGGCCGGTGGTGAATTGCAATGTGCCGAAGCGCGGGTGGATGGGCGGGATCGGCGGGTGTCCGAATGTGGGCGGGATTTGTATTGGGTGCACGATGCCGGGATTTCCAGATAAGTTCATGCCGTTTATGAATGAGCCGCCGGGGGCGAAGCTTTCAACGGCGGCGGTGAGTATTTATGGCCGGACGATTCGGGCGCTGCGGGCGTTTACCAATGCTTCGGTGAACAAGGAGCCCAAGTGGCGGCATAAGTAAGGGGATCAGGCCCATTGGGAGGCTTCGGGCTTCTTGGCGGCGTGCTGGTT
Source organism: Tepidisphaerales bacterium (assembly GCA_038222915.1). Lineage (GTDB taxonomy): Bacteria > Planctomycetota > Phycisphaerae > Tepidisphaerales > Tepidisphaeraceae > JBBRHH01. The sequence continues at coordinate 3,976 of JBBRHH010000263.1, read as the reverse complement.
GAGCCAGGCGATTCGCGTTGTCGATTTCATGGCGCAATTGCACGACGGCGGGTCCAAGTTCTGAAAGGGCACTTTTGTGTCCAAGTTCCTCGATGCGTTTGGCGAGCTCTGATGCGCGGTCGGCCGATAGATAGGCCGACATGCTCTTGATGTTGTGGGCGGCGCGGGTCAGGGTGGTGTTGTCGCCTTTGGCGAGTCCCTCTTCAATCAAGCCGACTTCGCTGCCGGCCTGAAGGCGGAAGCGTTCCATGAGGGCGTTCGCGAAGTTTGCGTCGCCGCCGCAGCGGGTGAGCAGCGCGTTGATGTCGACCGGCGGACGATTGACCGGGTCTGCACCGGGCAGCGTGGGGGCGGTTTTGGCAATTTCGCCTGGGCCTGGCTGGATCTGGTCGCTGGTGATCAGTTTATTTCGGCCGGTGCGCTTGGCTTCGTAGAGGGCGAGATCGGCGACGCGAAGGAGCTCGGCGAACTGGGTCATGCCGGCGGCGCGCTCGGCGAGGCCGGCGCTAATAGTTGCCTTAACGCGGATATTGTTGGTGGTGAAGGTGTGGGCTTCGACGGCGGCGCGGCAGCGCGCGGCGCAGATGCAGGCTTCGGCCATGGTCTGCAATGGGAAGACGATGAGGAATTCTTCACCGCCGACACGGCAGACCGAGTCGGTGCCGCGGGTGTGTTCGCGGAGGATGGCGGCGACCTGGCGGAGGATGCTGTCGCCGGCGTCGTGGCCGTGGGTGTCGTTGACGCGTTTGAAGTGATCGATGTCGAGGAGTGCGACGCTGAGCGGGCGGCCGTATCGTTCGGAGAGGCCCCACTGTTCCTCGAGCTTGTACATGGCGTGGCGGCGATTGAAGAGGCCGGTCAGATCGTCGGTGATGGACAATTTTTCGAGCCGGCTGTTCACGCTGGTCAGCTGTGCGTTGAGGGCCTGCGAGCCCCTGGCTTTGCAGACGACTTCGTCATAGAGCTTCGCGGTTCGGATGCCGGCGCGCACTTTTGCAAGCAGCTCTTCGGGAAGGAACGGTTTGGAGATGAAGTCGTCGACGCCGGCCTGATAGGCGTCGAGGAGTCGGCTTTTGTCGGAATGGCCGGTCAGCATGATGAAGTGGGCAGGGCCGTCGGCGCCGTGCGCGCGGATCTGGCGGCACAAGTCGACGCCATCGCGCTGGGGCATGACCCAGTCGGAGACGACGACGCGGGGCGTGTGGGCGCGCCAGATGCTCAAGGCTTCTTCGCCGTTATTGGCGGGAAAGATGCTTTCGCCGGTGGCGGCGAGCAGTTGGGTGAGCTTGGCAAGAATGACCGGATCGTCGTCGACGACGAGGATTTTGCAGGGTGTCGGATCGGCGAGGCCGACGAAGGCTTTGGGGATGATTTCCGGCTGCTCCGGGGACTGGGGAACGGTATCGCGCAAGCGATCCCAGACACCGACGATGAGTTGCTCGGCGCGGACAAACGCGTCGATGACCTCCGGATCGAAATGGGTGCCGCGGCGTTCGCGCATGATCGCCATCGCTTCGGCGTGCGGCATGGCATTTTTGTAGACGCGGCGGTTGGTGAGGGCATCGTATACATCGGCGACGGCAACGATGCGGCCGGGAAGCGGGATCTGTTCGCCGGAGAGGCCCTGGGGGTAGCCGGTGCCGTCGAATTTTTCGTGGTGGGTTGCGGCGATGTCGCGAGCCATTTGCAGGAAGCGCGAGCTGGGAAATCTTTCCAAGGCCGAGTCGAGGGTCTTGGCGCCCACGATCGCGTGGGTCTTCATGATGGCGAACTCTTCGGGGGTCAGCATGCCGGGCTTGAGCAGGACTGCGTCTGGGATGCCAACCTTGCCCAGGTCATGCAGGGGGCTGGTCTGGAAGAGGAGGCGGATGAATTCGTCGTCGACGCCGTAGTGCTTCTTCACTTCGGCTGACAGATTCTTGGCGATCACCCGGCTGTAGCCTTGAACGCGTTCGACGTGCGCGCCGGCCTCGGAGTCACGGCTTTCGGCGAGCTTTGCCAGGGCAAACAGAGCCAGATCGCGCGTCTCAAGCGACAGGATTCGCTCGGCGGTTTTCAGGCAGACGAGCAGTTCCTCGCGGTCGAGGGGCTTATTGAGAAAATCGTCGGCGCCGCTGCAGAGGCCGTCCATGCGCTGCTTTGCGCCTTCGCGGCCGGTCAACATGATGACGTATACGTAGCCGGCCAGATCCTCGCGTCGAATGGCGCGACAGAGTTCGAGACCGTTCATGGCCGGCATATCCCAATCGGTGATGATGAGGCGAATTTCTCCAAGGCGGAGGATGTCGAGGGCTTCGGACCCGTCGTGTGCACAGACGACAGAGTAGCCCATGCGCTGCATGGTGTCCTCGAGGACACTGAGCGCGAAGTCGTCGTCATCGACAATCAGGACTTGCATACGTTCACCTCATCTGGTCGATCGTTGGGTGACCGGTTGGCGGCGAGATCCCGCATGGCCTGGGGAATGTGGTCGGCACATCGTTTGGCCTCGATCGCCAGGAGGGGCATTTGGTCCTCGATGAACTGCAAATCCTGCTTCTCGCCGGCCTCTTCCATCTGGGTTGCGATGTGCCGCATGGACGCAGCGCCGACATAGCCGGCGGCCGATTTCAGGTTGTGGGCGAGGCGTTTGACGTTGTCGATGTCGCCTTTGACCAGCCCCGCGCGGAGGCGGTCGACATCGGCGAGTGCGCGTTTTTCAAATTTTTCGAGGGTTCGGCAGGCAAAATCGACGTCGCCCATGCAGCGGTTGAGGAGGCCGGTCAGATCCAGCGGCGATTCGGCAGGCGCGGGGATTTCGACAACGGCCGGGGGTTTTTCCGGTTCGGGCGGCGCAGGTGTGTGCGGGACGAGCGATCCGATGGTGGCGAACAAAATGGACGGATCGATGGGCTTGGTGACATAACCATCCATGCCGGCGGCGAGGCACTTTTCGCGATCGCCCTGGATGGCCTCGGCGGTGAGCGCGATGATGGGGATACGGCGCGAGCCGGGGGTTTTGCCTTCGTGTTCGCGGATGCGGCGGGAGGCTTCGAGGCCGTCCATGCCGGGCATCTGGCAGTCCATGAGGACGCCGTCGTAGCGGCCGTTGCGAACGGCTTCGACGGCGAGGGCTCCGTCGCCGACGATTTCGCAGGTACAGCCGACGCGGCGAAGTGTTTCGCGGGTGACGAACTGATTCATCTCGTTGTCTTCGGCGACGAGCAGATGCAGGCCCTGGAGGGCTTCCTTCATCGGCGTCTTGCCGGGGGAGATCGAGTTGGCCGGGGTGCGCTGGACCGTCGCGGTTGCGATGGCGTCCATGATGCGCGATTGGTTGAGAGGCCGCTGCAACCTTGCGGCATAGCCCATTCGGATGACGGCTGGCTCGGTGATGGGGTCGCTGCCTTCGATCATGGCGATGAATCTGGTCTTCGAGTCGATCGATCTGGTTTGCAGCGCGGAGCGCAAGGATTCCAGGGAGAGATACGGAATGAGGGCGACCTCAAATGGATGGCCTTCCTTGATTGCAGCTTCCAACGCCTCGGCGGCCTCGGACTCGGTGACGACGACGCTGGAGGGCGATACGCGGCCTTCCAGTTGTTCGACAAGGATGCGACGGAGGGTGGGATCGGGTTCGACCGCGAGGAGGCGGATGCTTCGAAGCGCCTCGGCGGGGTGGACGTCGGAGCCGGATTCGGCAGCGGGCTTGAGTTTCAATGTGAACCAGAAGGTTGTGCCTTTACTGATTTCGCTGCGAACGCCGATCTCGCCGCCCATCAGCTCGACGAGGCTTTTGCAGATGGCGAGGCCGAGGCCGGTGCCGCCGAATTTGCGCGTCGTGGATGAATCGACCTGCGAGAAGCTCTTGAAGAGCCGGTCGATGCGGTCGGGCGGGATGCCCATCCCCGAATCTTCGACTTCCACCCGCGCCAGCAGCGCCTCCGCGTCCTGGCTGTCGATTGAAACGCGGATGCCGACGTGCCCTTTGTTGGTG
>JBBRHH010000262.1:0-8296 GCA_038222915.1 Tepidisphaerales bacterium | reverse complement strand
GAGCCCAAACCGCTGATCACGCCGTCGGCAGCGCAGGTCAAGCAAACCATCGACTTGATGAAGCAGGAAGGTGTAAAGGTGGTGATCTGCGAAACCTACAGCGACGACAAGCTCGCCCAATACGTGGCCGACCAGACCGGGGCGAAAATGATCACGCTGCCGGATCATGTCCTGGGCGTCGCCGAGGCGAACACTTATCAGGCACTGTTCCACTACAACGTCGACAAGCTGATTGAAACCGCCAAGGCGGCTGGCATTCAGCCGAAATCGGTGGCCAAGTAATGCTGATCACCGCGACCGATGCGTTGTTCGGTTACAACCGCCGCGCCGTCGTGCGCGTCGATCGCCTTTCCCTCCGCGCCGGCCAATGTCTCGGCATGTTCGGCCCCAACGGCGCAGGAAAGACAACACTGATCCGCGGGCTGACCGGCCTGCTCAAGCCGATCTCCGGCGAAGTGGTGCAGCAATCGGCGCTGCGCTTCGCCTACATGCCCCAGCAACGCGCCATGGAACTGCACTGGCCGATGACCGGCCTCGACGCCGCCTGTATCGCCATCTCCGCGCGGCGCCTCTTCGGCTGGGTCGGCTCGTCCGCCACCAACGTTCTCGCGATGATGGAACGACTCGAAGTAGGCAACCTCGCCAATCGCCCCTTCGCCCGCTTATCCGGCGGCCAACAGCAACGAATCCTTCTGGCCGGAGCGCTGGCGTCGGAGCCGAACGTCCTCGTTCTCGATGAACCCACCGATGGCCTCGACGTCCAGTCTTCACAGGCCCTGCTCGATCTGCTCCACGAGTTTACCGCCCAGGGCCTCTGCACAGTCCTTATAAGCCACGAAGTCGACGACCTCACATACGTCTGTGACGAAGTCGCCTGGCTTCATCCGGCCGCGGAGCCGGGCGCGCCAAGTCACGTACAGCTCATTCCGCCGGATGAACTGGCCGGCGGGGTCGCCACGCTCAGGAAGTGCATATGATTCCCCGTTGTCATTCTGACCGCAGCGAAGAATCTATGTCCCATCGCCGAAAAGCGATGCCCGGGACTATCGCAATCGCACTTCTGATTTCGCTTCTCGTGACCACCGCCGACGCGACCGCGCAATCCAGACCAACTACCGATTCCGACACCCAATCCCTGCTAAACGACATCGACAACTCCCCGACCACAACGCGCCGCACATCCACCCACGCACAATCAGCCCCCGCAACCGGCTTTCGCAAGTGGCTAGACCTCGTCATCTTCTTCGCCCCGTCGCTCATGACCGCCGCCGCCGCAGGCATCGCCGGAAGTGTTTTAGGCACATTTGTACTGCTACGTCGCGAGTCGTTGCTGGCCCTCGCCATCCCGCAAATAGTCGCCGTCGGGGCCGCCGTGGGCATGCGCTTCAACTGGCCCACGTTACCTCCAGCCCTCGTCGCGGCCACCGCGGGCATGCTCTACTTCGCTGCGTCCAAACGCTACGGGGCGGCAAGCCTGATTCTCCCATCCCTCTACATCGGCGGCCTCTGTCTATCGTTCCTGATCATCGCCAACGCGGGTCAGCATGTGGCCGACCTCCAGCACCTTTTCACGGGCGTCGACGTGGCGGTCTCGCCCGCAACGGCCGGATTCGTCGCGCCGCTACTCCTGCTCGCCGCAATCGTCTGCGCCTTGCTCTGGCGACGCTGGCTCCTTCTGGCGCAGGCACCAGCAGCCGCGGAACTGGCCAGCTTGAACCCCGCCCGCTGGGACGCCCTCTTTCTTTCCCTACTAACCATCGTCCTTCTCCTCGGGACCAACGCTCTAGGCGTCGTCATGATGCTGGCCATGCTCTTCCTTCCACCGGCCGCCGTGCTCCCTTGGACGCGGCGTATTCCTGTTACGCTGCTCGCATCCGCAGTACTCTCCCTGACCTTCCTCGAGATCGGATTCGAATTGTCGAATCGACTGAACTGGCCAATGAGTCAAAGCGTCGGCCTGGCGGGATTTGTCGCGATGGTCGCTTCACACGCGACGGCGATGGTCGTGCGGCGGTGACGCGTTTCTTTAACTTGCAATTGCGCGATGCTTCACAGGCCGGAACAACGCCCATGAGAACGCAAGCAGGCCCGCAAGCAGGCAACCCAGAACAATTCTGCGTGAAGTAATCTGTCCAATGGCGATGGGAGTTTCGTGTTCGATCGTGTAGTCGGCCTCACCGGGCGGCGAAGCGATGTCCCCATGTTCCGCAAGAAAGCTGTCATAGAAGTGCGGATCATCGACCGACTTACCGGACTGGACCGCCTTCGCCTCGTACTCCTGGTACGCCGCCTGATAGTTGAGCCCCGCCCTAAGATCAGCTTCAAAAGCCGGACGCAAAACCGCGTCGGAAGACTCATCGAGCAGTCCGGAGATGGTTTCCTGCCTCAAGCGGCAATAGCGAATGAGCCCTTCGTTTCTCGTTGGATTCAGAAACCTGACAGTGCGTTCGTAGGCACACCACGCAATATGATTCTGGCCAACCCTGGACATGATCTCGGCCAGCGCAAGCGAGAAATGTGCGTTTGCGCCGGCGCCATACCGCCACATTCCGACGATGGCGAGAGCCGGCTCGTCAAAGGGATACGGGGATTTGACGAACGACGGAATCTTTGCTTCCCAGGCAGGGTCAATCCAAAGCTCGGTGATGCTCCCACGAAACTTGGCGCGCTTTTCCTCCGTCATCTCGCTGCTCTCAATACCTTCGTACAAATCTCGATTAAATCGCGCTGCGTGGACCGGATTGCCGACGAACTCCAACGAATCGCCAACCATGTCGAATTTCCCCATGAAGTTCTTGTCATTGGCAGCGGCCAACAAATACTCGCCAAGCACGACCTGCCAGACTTCCCGGCCGAAATGTGCCATCGGATTGACTTCGATGGACTGTTTGATGAGCGGAAGACTTTGGGAGAGTTCATCCGTGAAATCCACCCCGGCCTGCGCCCTGGTCAGTGCGTCGATCATCATCGCGGTGCCGAGATTGGCGTACGTGGAGTAAAGGTCGCGGCCGGTGATGTTGAGGGCCTGTTGCCGCGCCAGCTTGCTGCGCATGATGGCAATGGCCTCGTCGAATTGGCCCAGGTGCACCAATCCCACGGACAGATCATCCATCAGATTCCACTCGGCCTGCGTGGGCTGCCTGGTCGTGGATGATTTGGCAAGCTTATCAAGGCCGGCGCGGGCAAGGCGGTTGCGCTCGCGATAATAATCGTCGCCGTGTTTTGGAAAGCGCTCGTGGATGACGTCGTGAACCATGGCAAAGCGCAACGCGAAGCCGCCAGGATATTTGTCGACCAAGTGCGGGAGGGGATGGCGTCGGGTGACAATAAGTTCAAACGGCTGTGTGGCCGGGGATTCAGCGAGAAGCGCGCCGGCAATTGCGCCCAAAAGCAACATAGCACCGACGCCGCTGACATGCTTTTTCTGGGCCATCGTTCCCCTCATCTGACTGCCATTCAAGGAGGTCGATCATCGCCCGGACGACGCAGGCATTTTTCGGCGTGCCACAACCACAAATGGTGTGCTGACAACAAAAATCAACCCAAGGGAGAGAGCGGCCCAGCCGAGCATTGACGCACGCTCGATCTTTGGCGCAGCCAGCTTCTGGTGGATATAACTCGAAACGAACTGATTCTCCTGCGTCCGCGTTTCGCGGTCGTTCAGACAGGCATAACTGAACGACGGCGTGAGGAGAAGAACACCCGACAGTAGCAACAAGCACTTCTTCATGAAAGTGTCTTTCGGTTGGTGATTCTATCGTCACAAACCTAACGTAGTTGGTCAAATTTTGCCGGCCGGCAGAAACTCCGCGGCGAAAAGGGCGAGGAGAGTAAGGTGTTGTGTGGTGAATGCTGAAGTACTCTCCGCCTTGCATGCGGGGCCTTGGTGTGGCGTATAGAATGAGGGCGATGCCTTCTACTTCTGACATTCTGCAGATCGTGCTCGTGGTGGCGGCGATGGTTTGCCTGGGTTTTGTCGTGCGCGGACGGCGGCGGTCGCACGCGCGGTTTTTGCAGGAGTTTGCGGATACTGAGATTTGCGAGCATTTGAGGCCTGCGCTGGTCTTGCTGGAGTCGCGCGGGCATCGGGTGGCGCGCGTCGGGCAGAAGAATCCGGAGCTACCGCTGGAGATTCATATTGCACCGGCATTTTGGCCCAAGGCCGTCTACGAGGAACTGAAGCTGGCGGCGCCGGTGTATGTCTCGGAGCGGAACGTGCTCTATTGCCGCGATGATGAATGTGAACTGCATCCGGCGGGGCCGCAGAGTTCTTAGTAGATGAACTCTGGCGGGAGCTGGGTTACTTCACTGTGCTTCAAAATGACGTGAATTGAAAAACGGGCTGCCCGCTTTGGGCTGCCCGTAGTGTTGTGTTTTCGCCATCCCTGGGTGAGGCCTCGGCTCCGCCGGGGCGATTGAACGACTTGATTAGAGTTTCAGGTCGTCGAGAAGGCGGTCGGTGGCGACGTTGAGTTTGTGATCGTCGTCGTAGGTGCCGGCCTCGATGGCGGCCTTGATGCTCGCGACCTTCTCGGTGCGGATGTCGTTGGTCTTGAGGCTGGCGAGCAAGTGGCTCACGCCTGAGAGTTCGAGACGATCGGTAACGGGCACCTGTTTGGGCGCGTCGGCCTGGATCTCCTTCTGGATGGGTTGACTGACTACTTTCTGAATGGGAGTGTTTGTTCCGACGCTGTTCACTGTGCTCATGTGGCCTCACCCTTCGTGTTAGAGGTCGAAGATTTTTTCCGGGCGGCGATTCCATCGCCGCCCCGACGTCGTGTCGTTAAAAGGGGTATCGACCCGACATTTACGACGTCTTGAAGACTTTAACTTTTTTTAAGAAATTCCTTAAGCTACTGTATCCAATGTACTTGCCGTGATTTTAGTCAAAACAGCGCAAAATAAAACAGGCGACACGCCCGATTTTACCGGCTATTTTTCTATCTAAACAACCCAAACTACCCATTTTATCTGATCCGAATAGCTGGCCAGCATCAATACGGAAGATGTTATCGGTCGATCGAGCGTTATTGGACCACGATAGTCGTTTTGACCGGCAAAGATCGCGCGTTCGTTATGGGCGACACATTGGCGTCCGTTGCCAAAGGCATTCTGGTGGATACAGTTACGAGATAGGCGGGAGGGTTTGGACGAAGAGGATATTGAGTCGTGTACGGGACGCGAAGGCAACGGGGAATGCGGAGTTGAGGGGTGTGGGGGTTATGCGTCGAACATTGATATGTTGAGGATGCGTCGACGGATTTTTTGCGAGGGCCGCTCATGTTTCAGTGGTTTCGTCGGAATCGATCTTTGCACGGTGATCGTTGCGCGCAACAGGCGGTGATTCAGGTGATCGAGGCGCTGGAATCGCGGCAGTTGATGGCCGCGACGCTTTTGGTGACTGACAACAGCGGGACAACGACAGACAAATCAATTTCGTTTCCTTCCACGGCGCTAAACGCGACCAGCGCCAAGGAAGATTTCTTTCTGAAGAACACCGGCACGACCGATTTGACGATCACGCTGCCCAGTTCGACGACATCGTTCACCGACTTCAACATCGACATCAAGGATCCCACCAACAGTTCCATCTCGAGCGGGACGTTTACGATTCATGCCGGCGAGACGTACGACGTGCAGGTGAATTTTAATCCGGTCACGGCGGCGGGTGCACGGACGGGGACGCTGCCGTTCACGACGACAGATACGAACAATGCGTCGGTGACGCTGAACATGTCGGGCAATGCCGCCAGCGGGCCGTTCCTGAAATTACCGAGCACTTCGGTTGGATTTACCACCACTGCCGTGGGATCGACCGCGCCGACGAAGACGTTTTCACTGATCAACGGCGACGGACAGGCTGTCAATGTGACCAGCTTTTTGGAAGGCGGCACAAATACAGCGGACTTTACCTATGTGGTGAAGGACGAAAACGGGACGGTGATCAGCGGGGCCAATGCCTCGACGCCGCCGACAACGTTCACGATTCCGGCCGGCAAGACGTATACGGTGACGGCGACGTTTGCGCCGACCGCGGCGGGGGCCCGGACAGGGAATGTCACGTTTTCGACCAATGATCCGGGGAACGCGACAGTGACGCTGACGACCGGCGCGACCGCGACGCCAGCACCGACGACCACGCCGGCGGGGACGCCGACTAATTTTGATGCCGTCGCGGATTCGTCGTCGCAGGTCACGCTGACCTGGACCTACAACAATGCGGATGAGCAGGGATTTCAGATCGCCGACGCGACTTCGGCAAACGGTAATTTCAGCGTGGCGACGAGCGTTGGCGCGGGCGTCGGCACGGCGACGATAAAAAACCTGCTGCCCGGCACCCACTACTTTTTCCGGATGGCGGCGTTCAACGCGTTTGGCAACGGGGGCGTCGCGTCGACCGATGTCTTCACGCCCACAGCGGCGGATCTGGCGGGAAGCACCGCGGCTACCGCGCAGAGCCTTGGGCGGCTGTTCAACCGCGTGATCAATGGGAGCGTGGGTGACACCGATAGGATCGACACATACGCGATCAAGATCCTCAACACCGGCTTTTTGCACACGGTGCTGAGTGGAATGACGGCCAACGCCAACCTTGACCTGTTCCGAATTGGGTCAAACGGGGCCGCGCAGTTTCTGGTGGTTTCGAATCACACCGGAACGCACAACGAAGCATTCTTGAAGAAGCTGACGCCGGGCGTTTACTACGTGCGCGTGCGGCAGGGTGCCCGGGGGCAAAACACCAATTACACGCTGACGATGACGGGAAATTTTGCCGGCGATACGCGTCAGACGGCGCGAAAGCTTGGGGCGCTTCGGCAACGGCTGGGATTTGTGGGCGATGTTGGCCTGGACAACAAGGCCGATTACTTCAGCTTTACCAACAGCCGACGCCGGAACGTCACGATTCTTTTGAATGACCTCCAGCAGGACGCGGACCTGTACCTGATTGATAGCCACGGCCGGTTGCTGCAGTCGTCTGAACAGGACGGCAGCGACAGCATTACCCGCAACCTGTCGGCGGGGCTGTATTTTGTGAAGGTGCTCGAGGCGAACAACGCCAGCACGAGCTATCACCTGACGATCACGCCGGGGTGATCGGCATACACGGGCGGCGTACGTAGAAAGGCGGGGCTGGGTTGTCGGTCGCACCACACTTGCGCCCGGTGGTGATATATCCCTTAAAGGATATTTGAATGACCAAACACACCGCCGCGCCGCTTTTCTTTTTTCTTTTTTTGATTCTCACGATGACTTCCGCGGCGCGCGCCGAGCCCAAGACGCTGTTGATCAGCGATTTTGAAACGCCCGATGACTTGCGGATATGGGACTTTAAGAGCAAGTCCGCGGAGATCTCGGATCTCCATGCGACGCACGGCACGCACAGCGTCAAAATACCCGTCAACGAATACATGAATGCGTTTCGGCTGCCGCACGATTGGTCGGCGTACGACTCGCTGGACATCGATATTTTTCTGGAAGGCGACGCAACAGTCTCGGGAAGCCTGCTGATCGCGGATACGGCGTGGGAGAAGTCTGGCCGCGGATATTGGAACCGGCACAATGGAGGTTTCACGCTCAGCCCTGGGCCAACGACGTTGAGCATTCCAGTCAACGGGCTGTATCGCGGCGAGATGGGGAGCCGGAACAACGATCTGAAGTCGAACATCGATCCGAAGCAGATCATCCGCGTGGACATTGGATTTGAATCCAAGGACAAGGGATCGATCTACATTGACAACATTCGATTCACGAAGGAATCGCGGCCGGAGGGCGTGCTGGCGTTTGATTTTGGGCCGGAGAATCAGGTGCTTGCACCGGGATTTACGGCGATTGGACCAATGAGCGTGATTGGCAAGAACGGGGCGACCGCCGGCTTTCGGCATCCGATGCCGGCGGCGCGGTGCCGCGATGACGGGTTTCCGACGCGGTTGTATCAGGACTGCATTCCGCTCGAGGGCGAGCAGTTTCTCGTCGATGTGCCCAACGGTTTGTATCACGTGTGGGTGATGTACGACGACCTGGGATATTGGGGCGGTGAGCAGGCCTGTTTTCGCAAGCGGAGCATTACGGCGAATGGAGCGGTGGGGTGGCAGGAGGATCGCGGGCCGGGCGGGCTGGCGGATTATCTGTACCGATTTGAGTCGGTGGAGCCGACGCCGGGAGCGTCGATGTGGGACTTGTACATGAAGCCGTTGTTTACGGCCAAGACGCTGGACGCAGAGGTGAAGGACAAGCGGTTTGTGCTGCAGTTTGATCAGGATGGGTGGCTCGGGTGCAAGGTGGCGGCGGTCATCAT
>JBBRHH010000261.1:0-8319 GCA_038222915.1 Tepidisphaerales bacterium | reverse complement strand
CCAAGCTCCGCAGCAGTCTCGGAAAACCCCCGCCCGCCACGCGCATCGGCCGCAATCCATCCACGTCAATCAACAGCGGCGTTGGCCCGCGCACCGGATCCGGGAAGATAATCCAATTGCTCGCCTTCGCGTCATACAGGTAAAGCCCGCTCTCCTCGACCTGTCGTAGCAACCGCCCCACGCGATGCAACAACTTCCGCCGAAGCTCCGCATCCATCGCCGCCAAGTCGATCTCAGCCAGCGTCGGCCCCGGTACCCGCTCAAACACCAGCACTGCATCCGTCACGTAACCCATGCGCCGCTTTTCCATCAACAAGAGCGGCCAGGCCGTCGGCAACTCCCGCACCACCAGCTGCCACGCCTTCTTCCAGGCGCGCCGCGCCCGCGACCCGCGCCCGATCTCATTTACATACCGCCACCAGTGCTTCCTTTTCGGCCTCTTCACCACGACCGACATTGTCCGCCCCCCCACCTCAATCTCCCCGCCCAGCACATCGCCGCTCCGCGAAGACTTCAACACCTCAAATCCGCCGCCCTCCATCCGCGCCAACAGCGCCGGCCAGGCCGCCTCCCAATCCGCCTGACTAAAACTCATTGGGCTCGCCACCGACCAGCGCTTGGGCAACTTCGTCTGCTTGAAGAAATGCCCGCTCCAATCGCCGGCCTCAAGTAGACCGAAATACCGGTCATCTTTAAAGATCCGACCCATCCATTCCCGCCGAAGCCGCCGCCCCACCGCGTTCCGTCGCGGCATCGTCCCGCCCATCCCGAGCGCCTTCCACGTCCGCACCAGATCGGTCTTATTGGCATGCGGCGCGGCACTGTGCGCCAGCAATAACACATCCGCCAGCCGCAGCCCGCCGCGCCGCACGGCATACGCATCCAGCAGATGCACCTTGCCATCACACAACAAGAAATTCCCCAAGTGCAGGTCACGATGCCCGAGTTTCGCCTTCCCCAGCGCCAGCAAAATCCCCCGCACCTGGTCGGCCACGCTCCGATGCACCCCCTCCTCCTGTGCCCGCAGTTCCGCGTCGTTTACATATTTGTCCAGCTCCGCTGAAGGCTCGATCGCATCGAGGATCACCGCATCGCCCACGCGTCCTTCCAGCCGATACCCGACCAGCACACTCACCGCGCGAGCCGCCGGGACGCGCGCTCTCTGAAGCCACTGCAGCCGCAAGAACTCGCGCATGGCCGCACTGCCGCGCAACATCCGACGCATTCGAGGCCGAAGCCCTGACCGCGGATAGAATTTCAGGTAATAGGCCTTCCCGCCAAATTCAAACCGCCAAACCTGCCGGTAAGGCCGATCCTTGATGAGCTTCCCGATCGAAGAAAGCTGCCGCAACGCCTGTTCCAGATCCGTGTCCGCCACAGCGGGGAGTTTATAGTGGGAAGGAGTGCGTTTGTCGCGAAAGCCAATCAAGTGGCACCGAATGGTGGTCGCTGAAGATAATGATCAGGTATTGGAGCGAGTGGCCGGCGTCTCGCTCAACACCCTTCCATCTTTGCCCCACACTGACAAACAAACGGCTTCAACTGATGCGGGTAAAGCCGCGAAGGCGTTACCACCTCGATGGAGCACCCGCATCGGGGACAATTCAACTGGTCCCCCTTTGCCGGCGCAATCGGCGAAGGTTCATCGATCGGGCTCGGCCCCGCATCATCGACATCGGTCACCTCCCCCTTCTTGTCCATCGCAAGATTCGCCAGCTTGTCGGCCAGCTCATTCTTGTGTCGCAGATTGTGCTCGATCTTCGCCTGGGTAAATTGCCGGTAAAGTCGCTGCGCTTCGGTATAGAGTTCGCGAAGGTCCGCGTTTTTCACCCGGTATTCCCCGCGCATCTGCTTAATAATCAATTCGCTGTCGCCGCGAATGATGATCCTCTTCGCCCCAAGCTCCAGCGCCTTCTCCATCGCCGCAATCAGCGCCCGATACTCGGCGACATTATTCGTTGCCCGCCCAATCGCCCGACCCAGTGTGACCACTGGCGTGCCATCCGCCGCGCGGACAACAACGCCAATCCCGGCCGGCCCGGGGTTGCCGCGGCTTCCACCGTCAAATTCCAGTGTGAATACTTCGTCCATTTGTGGTTGGCGTTATGTGCAACCGCTCAAGCCTGGGCCGGCGGTTCACCCGACGACTCGCCAGTTTCGTTCGACCCGGCCGTTGCCTGCTCCGCGGTCGCATCTTCCTGATTGGCCTGAGGAGCTTCGCCCGCGGTTTCATTAGCCGGGTCCGCATCGGCTGGTGCGTCTTCTTCATCGGGCGTCATCGACCGCAGCACATCAACGGCCGAAGACTGCCGCATCATGACGGCCCCTTTCCCCTTCAGTCGCGGAACAATGTCCTTACGTTCCTTGGGCTTATGAATTGCGGTGTCCGGCGGCAGATCGTCGGGAATGTACAGCAGCCGGCGGCAGTTCGGACACGGGATCATCTCGTCGCGCGCATGCAATCGGTTGTACATGTCCGCAACCAGATCCATGTGACAGGCCAGGCAGACATATTCTTCGTACCGCTTGTTGGGTTTCCCGATCGCCGCCATCCCCTCCCCTTCAAACCGATCTGCCATTTTTTCATACGTCTCGAGGGCCTTGGGCGAGACGTGCGAAGCCGCCTCATCGCGGAACGGCCGAAGCCGATCGATCTCCGCCTGCAACTCCGCCAGCTTCGACGCCAGTTGCTGTTTGGTTACCGCGTTTTTTTCCTGTTCCGCCGTCAGTTGTTCCTGAATTTCTTTCACTGCGGCCTGATTTGTCTCAACAACCTCCATCACCTTCAACGACTCATCCTCGGCCTTGCCCTTGTCAATTTTCTCCGCGCTGATCTCGGTCAAAAACGCCTGGTATTCCTTGTGATTCTTCGCCGTCTGCTGCTGCGTACGAAGCCGCTCGATCCGGTCCTCGCGCGACTTCACATCCAGATCAAGCTGCGCCGACTGCGACTGCGACTCGCGCAGCTTCGTCTGCGCCAGCTTCAGCTTCTCGCTCAGGTCGGCGATCTTCCCCTCCTGAACGCGCACATTTCGGTTGGCCGAGTCATAATTCCCCTGAGCGGCCCGTAATTCCTGATCGGCCCGGAATAGCTTCACCAGCGCGATGTTCGTTGGACCCATGCTTGCTTCCTTCAATGCGTTTCGACTCTCCACCTCCCACATTACTGTTTAGCGGCCATCGCGGGAGTGAGGCAACTGGTTTATTATGCGGATTCGCCGCCGATTGAAAAGGGCAGACTTCAAGCGATCGACCGCATCTGCGGATTTTTCATTTTTCTACAAATCCCTACAATACCCACCATGTCAAGAACATCCCTGATGGCGTTGGCTTGCCTCGCATTTCTTCTGACCCCCCTCGCCATGGCCGAGGAAAGAAAGGAACCTGTGAATCGTTTTTTTGAGATGCGCACGTACACAGCCGCCGAAGGCAAGCTGCGGGCCCTGCACGCGCGCTTCCGCGACCACACCAACGCCCTCTTCCAGAAGCACGGCATGACCCTTATCGGCTATTGGACTCCGGCCGACGGCCCTACGAGCAAGAACACCCTCGTCTACATCCTTGCCTACCCCGACAAAGATGCCCGCGAAAAATCCTGGAAGGCGTTCCAGGAAGACCCCGAGTGGATCAAGGCGAAGGCCGACTCGGAGAAAGACGGCAAACTGGTTGACAACGTCGTCTCGGTCTACATGAATCCGACAGATTATTCCCCGATCAAGTAGCGCTTCGAGCACGCCAGCGAAGGCCCGACCATGCAGCCGTTCCGCTCCCTATTCCTCTCGATTCTCGTCCTGATCGGTGTTGGCCTCGCCCCGGCCACCCAGCCGGCCTACATCAGCCCCGAGCAGTTCGACTTTCATGCACTTCTCCCTGACCCGCCTAAAGACGACTCTGCCGCACACCTGGTCGAAGTCGACACGATGCTGATCCTCCAGCATAAACGCACCCCAGAGGATGAAGCCCGGTGCAAGTCCGAAGAAGAAGTAACCGTCTTCGCCTTCGCAACAGTCCTGGGGGCCTGGTTTAATCCGGACGAGCTCCCGCTCACCCGCGACCTGATGAACGTCGTTTACAATCAGACGCGGTCGGTTTCCGGGGCCGCCAAGGACCAATGGATCCGCAAGCGCCCAGCGCTCGCCGACAAGCGCATCGTCCCGTGCGTGCAGTTGGAGAAGACCAATTCCTACCCCAGCGGCCACGCTACAAGGGGCATTGTCTGGGCGACAGTTCTCTCAGAAATGTTCCCCGAACACCGCGCCGAACTGATGGCCAGAGGGCGCCAGATCGGCGAAGACCGCTTCCTCGCCGGCATGCACTATCCCAGCGACGTAGTGGCGGGGCAGGTGTTGGGCGCAGAAATAGCCAAACGCCTGCTGGCCAACGAAGCCTTCAAATCAGCCTTGGAAAAAGCAAAGGAAGAATGCCTGGCCGACGCCAAGGTGGGCCATTGATCGCGTCACGTGCGATCAGAACAATATCGCGCAGGCGACCGGTGAAGCACATATAATCGTGTCCAGGTGGGACCGTACCGGCAGTCGAGCACAAGCAGCCAAGGCAGGCAGTCCAATGATTATTCCATTCGATGCGTTAAAAGCGGTGCAGGCCAGCGCGCAGTTGCTGAAAGCACATCAGGGTAAGATGACACGTCTTCGTCTTCTGAAGCTCCTCTATATCGCAGACCGGGAGAGCATCGCAGAAACGCTGCGGCCAATCACCGGAGACAAGATCGTTGCGATGGATCACGGTCCAGTTCTTTCAACCACATACAAGCTGATTCGCGGAGAAGCAGGAGGGGAAAACACAATTTGGGATAAGTACATAGCGCGAGAGGGCAAGCGCGACCATGTCCTTGTGGCCGATCCGGGCGATGGCCGCCTATCCGAATACGAGATTGCCAAGCTTCGCGTGGTTAGTGCCGTGCGGCACGGCATGACCGACTATGCCATCGCAGATGAGACGCACAAGTTTCCCGAATGGATAAAGAACCAGCCGCCTGTAGGTAGCAAAGAGGACGTTTCCCTTCACGATGTGCTCGACGCTCTCGGCATGATCGGCTACGAAGAGCGAATTGTCGAAGAGGAGGCAAGCGAAGACGCTATTTCAATGGCGTTGGCATCTGTGAGGACCCCATGAAAGCCGGCGATGTTTTCCGGCTCGCCAAGGCTGTAGACAGGCACGCCAAAATAATCATCTCCGATCCCATCCGATTTCCAGAGTCTGTGTTGTTCGTTGGGAAGACAAGCTACGACGCGCGGTAGGACCAATCCTGCATCCTTCTCAAGGGAGAACATTCAACTTGCGTCGTACCTCGAACATGCATTACGTACTCTCGGGGCAATACAAAAGCGTCGAATGCGGATCTTGATAGGATGGTGCAGGCAAAGCTGATCGATGTTTACGAGCCGGTCTCGGACAGTTTACTGGCCAGGATTCGCGCCGGTGCCATGATCTCTCGCCGGACACCAATGGATTTCAAGCGTCTTCTGGTCCATCAAGGGCTCGTCAACAACCCGGATGCCGTTATTTCCGACAATGGAACTGATCCAATCAGCAAGCGATGAATAGGAACGCCGCCGGGAAATCGCGAGTACCGTTGCGGGTATCGATTGGCTCGAAAAGAGCCGCGCTGATAGAATTACTGAGTGATCTCTACTAACGGAATCGCTAACGTGACGTTGAATCGACTCGCCACCCTCATCAGTCGGTGGCGTCTTAAACCTCTTGCCAGCAATCGATTCTGAACCCAAGAAGCCCCTGTGGCGGAACGGCAGACGCTACGGACTTAAAATCCGTTGAGCCGCAAGGCTCGTGTGGGTTCGATTCCCACCTGGGGCAATCGCCGAAAACTTCCGCAATCGCACACCTCAATACCCGCCCTTCCCAATTCCCGCACTCCCGGCCGCCACGCTCTCCCCGGCCTTCTCCGCCGCCTCGCGCTTTCGATAGTCATCCATCATCATCGCCGTCGCCGTCGCGCCACAACGGCTCACACCCAGGTCGCGCACCTTGATCAGTCCGTCCAGGTCGCGCACCCCTCCGGCCGCCTTTACCTGCACCTTTTCCGAAACGCTTGCCCGCATCAGCGTCAGATCGTGCTCGGTCGCGCCCTTATAGTTGTAACCTCCATCCGGCTGCTTGATGAATCCGTACCCGCTCGACGTCTTCACCCAATCCACACCCGCACGCTCGCTGATCTCGCACAGCTTTCGCTTGAAATCATCGCTCGAAAGCCCGGCCCCGCCCTTGGTTAAATAATCGTTCTCAAAAATCACTTTCACCTTCGCGCCGCGCGCATGGGCTTCATCGCACACGGCCTTGATGTCCCGCTCTACGTACGCGAAATCCCCGCCAAGAGCCTTCCCGATGTTGATCACCATATCGATCTCCACCGCGCCGTCGTTACAGGCAAGCTCCGTCTCGTATCGCTTGGATTCGGTCGTCGAATTGCCGTGTGGAAACCCGATCACCGCTCCGACGAATACACATGTTCCCTCCAGCAGTTTCGCCGCGGCCTTCACCGCATATGGCTTGATGCAGACCGATGCCACGCGGTACTTGGCCGCCAGCTTGCAGCCATCCTCCAGTTCCTGATCCGTCATGGTCGGATGCAGCAGTGAATGATCGATCATCTTGGCAAGTTGTTCATAGGTGTATTTCATAATGCGTTCCAATTGTTATCCAGGTTCAACGCCCCCTCTGACGGCGAGCGCGATCGCTCCGAACAATCCGGCCCGATCCCCCAGCATCGACTTTTCCACCCGCACCGACTCCGCCGGGAACATTCCCACCCGCTGCCGAATCGTCTTTCGGACAGGCTCCAGCAGCAAGTCTCCCATCTCCGCGACGCCACCGCCGATGACGACGAGTTCGGGATGTAGCGCAGTCACCAGATTGGCCGCGCCAATTCCGAGCCAGCCCGCAGCCCGCTCGATGGCCGCGCCCACCGACGCATCTCCCGCCACCGCCGCCTGCGCCATTGTTGCCGGCGTCACTTTCGAAACGTCTCCGTCGCAAATCTCGTACAGCCGTGGCGCATTCCCCGCTAGAAAGAGCCGCATCCCCTGCGCCGAAATCGCCGGTCCGCTCACGAGCGTCTCCAGACACCCGCGATTACCGCATCCGCAGAGCGGCCCGTCGGGAATAATCGTCTGATGCCCCAACTCCCCGGCCGCCCCCAGCGGCCCAAGTCTCAGCCGCCCATCCACAACCACGCCGCCGCCGACCCCCGTCCCCAATCCAAAAAAGATCATCGTCCGCACCGATTTCCCGTGCCCAAACACCAGCTCCCCTAGCGTCGCGGCCCGTGCGTCATTCAATAGATGCACCGGACAACCGACGTTTGGCTCCAGCACTGCGCGAACGCCAACGTCCCGCCACTGCGTTGGCATGTTCGGCAAAAACTTCGTCACCCCGAGCGCCACATCCACCAACCCCGGCGCACCGATCCCGAGCGCCGCCGGCCGAGCACCGCTCTTCGCTGCCAGTTCGTTCACCAACGACGCCATCCGGCCCATGACCGCATCCGGCGCTTCATGCGACACCGTTGGTGTCTTGGCCGAAGCGACAATATTCCCCTCAGCATCGGCCAGCGCCGCGCTGATGTTTGTCCCGCCCAGATCGATGCCCGCATAAAGCGTCTTCATAAGTCACAATTCAAAAAAACGGCGCCAGCACGTTTCGCGCGACCTTCAGCGCACTCTTCCGCCCATCCAGCGATTTTCCAAACGTATCATCCTCCACCTCAATGCACACCGGCCCGCGATACTTCGTCTCCATCAGCGCGCCCATAAGCTGCGCCCAGTCGATCTGACCAAACCCCGGAATCCTCGGCCGATGCCACTCCAGCGGATGCGCAAACACTCCCACATCGTTCAGCCGAGCGAGATCGATCTTCACGTCCTTTGCGTGCACATGAAACAACCTCTCCTGAAACTCGCGAAGCGGTGAAATCGGATCCATTTGCTGCAGCACAAAATGCGAGGGATCGTAATTCAACCCAAAATGTTTCGACGGAATATCGTTGAACGCCCGACGCCAGATCACCGGCGTCGTCATCAAGTTCTTCCCGCCCGGCCACTCATCTTTCGTGAACGACATCGGACAATTCTCAATACCGATTCGCACATCATGATCTTCCGCAAATGCAATCAGAGGCCGCCAGACCTTCAAGAATCCCTTCCAATTGTCCTCCACACTCTTCGTCCAGTCGCGCCCAATGAAGCTGTTCACCTTCTTCAGCCCCAGCACCTCCGCCGCCTTGATCACCTTCTTCAAATGACCAATCGCTACCCGCGATCCCGCCGGATCAGGGTCGAGTGC
>JBBRHH010000260.1:0-8320 GCA_038222915.1 Tepidisphaerales bacterium | reverse complement strand
ATGAGCTTGGCGACGGCCGGGTTGTCGAAACACTCTTCCTCCATGACGTGGCACCAGTGGCAAGTCGAGTAGCCGATGGAGAGGAAGATTGGTTTGTTGACTGCTTTGGCCTTCGCGAAGGCTTCTTCTCCCCATGGGTACCAGTCGACCGGGTTGTGGGCGTGCTGAAGCAGGTAGGGGGACTTTTCGGTGGCGAGGCGATTGGTGAATGATGCTCTGGTTGTCGTGGGAGCGGTTGTTGCGGCCTGACACATGGAGCACCGGGCCGTACGCTGCAACATGGCGCGAGTTCCGAAGGCACCTGCGATCAGAATCGTGCCCACCCCGACGGTTATCTTGTTTCGGAGCGTGATCATTGAAGTGCCTTCGGTTGGTTGACCATTCTCAGTATAAACCGCGTGGACGAAAATCTATTTCGTCGATTTTCCCGTCCGGGCGGTGGCATGGTACGCTATACGTATGGCAAAAAAGAAGGAACGAACGCTTGCAGAGAAAATCCAGCAGTATCGGGATCTATGCAATTCGGAATCGGACGTCGCTAAAGCACGCAAGTTGTTCCAGGAAATCATTGAGGGCAACGACCCTGCGATTATTCCTCTTTTGCTATTGATGCGTCCTTATGGGGAAGGGGACAACGCGCACTTGGAGGAAATTCACCGTATTAACGATGCGATGGACGCTTTCCCTAAGAATGTGTTGATTGAACACCTGGCGAAGGTGGCGGGTGAGCTTTGCCGGTCTTCGCCTGTGCTACTGCGGGAGCTGTTGAATGACATCTTGTGGTCGGAGGAAGACACAAGCCTGTTGATCAAGAAGCTTGCGAAACTGCCGCCACAAGACGCGGAGTGTTTGAGCGGCTTTGTCTCGCGGATCGTCAAGGCAGGTCGAAGCGAAGAGATGGCGGCTTACAACAAGCTGCTGACGCGGTTGAACAAGCTCGCGGCGAAGAAGTGATCGTCAGGATTGTTTCGCTTTGCCGGCGTCCTGCATCCATCGCTCCTGAAACATGCGTCGGGCGGCCCAGCCGACTTCCTTGATGTACCAGCCGTTAACGCTGCCGCCGATGGCCGCGCCGATGACGGGGATGGCGGCGAGCGCTCTTCGCTCGGTCAGGTTGATACCCAACTGTTTGGCGAGATTGCGAATCGTGACAATCATCGCCTCCTTGCCGAATTGAGATTCGGCGGCTTTCTCGGCCATCTGCTTCCAGGTCTGGGTCGCGAGGATGTGGCGGATCATGCTGACGGCGGCTAGGGCGGCTGCTTTTTCTTCCATGGTGTTTGCGCCGGACGCGGATAGGACGTTGTAAATGAACTGTTGATCGGCTTCGGTCTTGCATTCGTAGCCGTAGCAGACGCCGATCTTATGGATGGTGCGAAGGGCAAGAGTGATGATCGCGGGGATGTCGATGGGGGCGGTGGCGATGCCGAAGAAACCTGTTCCTGCGCCCTCGGCGACGGCGGCCGCTACGGCGCGGTTGTGGACTTTCTGGGCGAGGCGATCGGACAAAGCCATGTCTTTTCCGATCAAGGCGCGCACTTCGGTGACGCCGGCTTCGCGGAGAATGTCGCGGCTTCCGGTGAGCCACTTTGCGGCGGAGTTGGAAAGGGACAGCGCGCCCTGGATGGCTTTTTCGGGGACGATGGATCGCATGAGCCAAGCCATGGGTCGGGCGGCCTGGCCGGTGACGCGATTGAGGACACTGGGGGCGGCGGCTTTCCAGATCTGGATGGCCTGGAGCTGATCTTTCTCGTAGTCCGACGGTCCGGGCATCAGGCGTTCCTTCATTTGGAGAAGCGTGGTCACGCGTATGATACGAGCGCCACGCGACGGAGTTTGGAGAAGGGCGCCTATCGGGCAGTGTTGTACGCCGACAGTTTTCGGATTTGCGGTTCGGCGGCGGATTTTGTGATGTTCAGACGGAGCTTGGAGACTTCGATGGGTTTGGGGAGGGCGTCGATTTTCTTGTGGCCGATGGCGGTGCCTTTGGCGAGTTCGATCCATTTGTCGCCGGCCAGGCCTTCGATGGTGTATTCGCGGACGCGCTCGCCCTGGGCGATGTCTTCCATCGTAACGAGGGTGTCGAGGATTGTGGGTTTGCCGAGATCGAGTTCGACGACGTCGCCTTTGCCGGTTGCATCGCCGAGCGATTTGGCGAAGCGGCGGCGGACTTCGTCGCCGAATTCCTTGCCGCGTTTGGCGTCGGCGGCGGGGATGAGGCCGGTGCGGTCGGGGGACTGGTTGAGCAGGAGGACAGCACCGCGGCCTACAGATTTGTTATAGGTGTCCATGAGCGTATCGAGGCTCTTGAGCGTCTCGGAGCCGTTGGTTTTCCAGTGCCAGTATTTGGTCATCTCGGTGTCGCATTCGTTGGGCATCCAGGCGTCGCCATCGGGATCGCCGGCTTTGGCGGTGGCCTTGCCGGTGCGGGCGAGCGCCATGGGAAGTGCGTTCCACGCGGGGTAAGGGGCGGTGCCGTCTTCGTTGCCAACCCAGCGGATGGTGGCGGCCGGGCCTTGAAAGACCATCGCATGCGGGGCGTGCTTCTGGATGATGTCGGTTACGGCGGTGCCGGTGCTGCCGTCGAACCAGACTTCGAACATCTCGCCGTAATTGGAAAGGATTTCGGTGAGCTGCTGGCGGTAAATCTTGTCGTACTCTTTCTGCTCTTCGGCGTTCTCGGCCTTGCCGCCAGCGTTGATGTGATGTTTGTGGTCGGCTGGGCTGATGTAGACGCCGAGCTTGAGTCCTTTCTTTTTACAGGAGGCGGACAAGTCGGCAAGGACGTCACCTTTGCCGTTACGCCAGGGGGTGTGCTTGATGCTGTAGTCGGTGGTGTCGGTTTGCCAGGAGCAGAAGCCGCCGGAGTGTTTGGCGACGAAGACGACGTATTTTGCACCCATGTCCCGGGCAACCTGAACCCATTGGTCGGTGTCGAGCTTTTCGGGATTGATCTGGTCGAGGGGCGTGGAGAGGTTGTCTTCCTCGACATCCTGCCAGGTGGCCGGGCCGAAATGGATGAACATGCCGATTTCGGTGTCGGCCCAGGCGACCTGCTCGGGGGTGGGTTTGGCGAGATTGTCTTTGGCGAAGGTTGATGAGGCGAGGACGAGGATCATCGCCGCGAGGAGGGGGAGCTGTTTAAAAGTCATTGCGATTGAGTTGGTGATTTTCGGGCGGTTCAACATTGGCCTGACAGATGGCCTACAACATCCATGCAAACCGCGCCGCTGCTTTCCCGTTGTATCGCAATCCTCGTGATTTTGCTTTGTAGTGTTTTGGAGGCTGCGCCGGCGGCCACGAATCCTTCGGGATTGTTCGTCCGCGTGCGGTTGCAGAGTGCGGAGGGTCGGAGTTGGCGGGTTCAAATTGTCGCTCAACAGGCGGGTGGGAAGTCGAAGACTGTATTTGTGGGGAAGGCCGTTGGCGCTTCGGTGAAAGAGGCGGAGTTGCTGGCTGCTGGGCAAGCGACGGGCTGGGTGGATCTGTCGGATGCAGTAGCTGGCGGCGCTACCCTGCGGTTTCTATTTGAGACGCAGCCGGGGTTGGAGAAGGCTGGCGTCAAGGCGAAGATCGACATTGCCAGTGGGCCGGATGAGGCGGCGATATTGCGGTCGATCGGTGAGACGGATCCGGGGAACATTATTGCTATCCGTATTCCTGCGCATCCTGCGAGTGACAAAGCAAATATTTTGAGCATTCGGGAGGACACCAAGCGGCGGTTGGATGAGGTCAAGGGATGGAATCTTCCCGAAGGTCCGCGGCCGAAGAAGCTGTGGTGCATGGTGGGGTTTCGATCCAATGGTGAATTTTATACTGATCCGGCAATCGCCGAGATGGATTTTGAGATTGCCCGGCGGTTGGGGATGAACGGGTATTGGCAGCAGGGCGGGGGGCAGCCCGGGGCGCTTCGGAAGATGGCGGAGGCGAACGGGCTCAATCGGAGTACGGTTTACTGGCGAAGTGTTGAGACGCTGCCGAATGAGAAGGGGACCGTGCCGCTGAAATGGGATGGGCTCGAACAATATCTGGACAAGGTGTATCGGGATTCGGTGGCCGGAACCCGGAAGGAACATCCGGGCGGGATGCCGGAGATTATCGCCGATCTGATGGATGAGCCGGCGGGGCATCATTTCGGTGGGCCGGAATATGCGGAGGAGTTTAGGAAATATCTGCAACAGGAGGGCGTGGGCCTTGCGATATTTGGGAAGCCGACTTGGGAAGAGGTGTCGCCGATCATTTTTGAGTGGCGGACCTTCTTCAAGCAGCGGGACGAACAGAATCTGAAGGATGAGCCGACGCGGCGGTTGTTTTACTGGTCGGCCAAGTTCTGGAATCACACGGTGGCGCGGATTTATGCGGGCGCAACGCGGAAGGTCGAGCAATATGCGCCAGGCGTCGGGACGCGGGTGAATTTTGGTCCGCCGTGGTGGTACGACTATGGAACGCTGCCGCGCGGGATCGATGCGTTTGAATTTGGACGATTGCGCAGCGTGACGCTTGGGTTTAATGAGGATTGGGTTGGGAAGGGGAACCGGCGGGTGCCGCTGGAGATCAACACGCTGTTGATAGACTGGTCGCGGGCGGCGGCCCGTCCGAATACGCCGCTGCTGGGGTCGTACATCACGCGTGACGCGGATCGGGAATCGGTGAAGCTTCGAACATTTGCGTGTCTGGCGCGCGAGGCGAAGATTTTCGATTTTTATTATTACGGGCCGGCCTACACGTTCTTCGATCACTGGAGCGACAACGCTTCAATGGTGCAGGGAGTTGCGGAGCTGACGCGCGATCTTGGCGCTGTGGATGACGTGCTGTGGGAGGGGCGCGCGCCCAAGGCCGAGGTGGCATTGCTTTACTCGCAGTCGTGGCCGGTCTGGAAGCTGGACGATACCGAGCAGAACGAGCAGGTGATGGCGTATCTGGCACTGCTGCATGCGGGTATCCCGGTGGACATTGTTTCTGATACAGAAGTGTCGGATGGGCGATTTGCCGCGCGCGGGTACAAGTGCCTGTATGTGGTGAATGAGTCGATTCCGAGTGCCGCGGCCGGTGAGATCGAGCGATGGGTGCGCAGCGGCGGGAAGCTTTGGGCGAGCGGTTGGGCGGGGATGAAGGATGAATACAACACGCCGACGAAGAGTTTTGACGAGATGCTTGGGGTGAAATCACGTGAGTGGAAAGCGACTGGCGAGACGAAACGATTGGGCGAACCGATTAAGCCGGATGACTGGAAGCGGCCGATCTTTGGGCGGGATACGAGCGTTGTGAAGGCGGAGGGAGCGCAGGTGGACAACCTGAATTCGCGGATGGAGATGCGTGCTTATCGCCATCCGCACGGCAAGGGATTGGTGCAGTTTGTGCCGTGGACTGCGGGCAAAAACTACATGGATGGAGCGGTGGAGAAGAAGGGCTCGCTCACCCAAGTGACGCAGTTTCCGGACGATATGGGGCGGAAGATTTATTCGGACTTTTCTGTGGCTGCGGGTGTGAAGCCGCCGTCGGTGACTTCGGTGAGTCAGGTGCTAGCCTGGCCGCTTTGCACGCAGAACAAGGGCGTGGTTCTGTTGGCCAACTTCACTGGGGAGGCGGTGGCCGAGCTTCGTGTGACTTTTGCGACACTGCTGCCGGTTGATAAGGTTTTGTCGCTGCGGAAGGGACCGCTCAAGTTCACTCGGCCTGACGCGGACCATATCGAAGTGACACTTCCGCTGGATGGCGTGACGGATATCCTATCGTTTGAATAAACGCGCGCAACGATGGCAATGAGAACGAGATTAATTTTGCGAGGAACAATGAATCAACCACGACGGATATTAAAAGTGGCAGTGATGGGTTTTCTGGCGGCACCGCTGTTTGGGGCGACGCCTGCGCCCGAAGCGCCCAAGCCGGGTTGGGTGAACCAGATGCCCAAGGATATTGTGAAGCTGGACTGCGGCCGGCGCAATCCGTTCTTTTATGTGGATGAGGAAGTGTCGTTCAAGGTAACCGGGCCGGCGGCGGATCGGTTTGAGGTGCGCGACTATTGGGGAGAGATTGTCAACAAGGGGCCATTCGCCGCGACGCTGAATCTGAAGAAACAGCCGCTGGGTTGGTACAAGGTTTATATCTATGGCAAGCCGGTGGCGGAGCCGAAGAAAGACCCGCGGACGGACGAGGAGCGGGAACTGGCCGGTGATAACACGAAGGCGATACGCGAGCGGGAGGCGGTGCAACTGGCGGCATGGCAGAACCGGCAGTGGTACGGCGATGCGGTGGGCGGGACGACGTTTGTGGTGGTGCGAAACGACCCGAACTTTCCGAAGCTGCCAGCGCCGGGGAAGTTTCCCGATCCGGGAAACGGCGATGAAGTGATGCGCGCTGTGACGGGGATGGGGCCGCAGCGCCATTCGGCCGAGGCGTCCAAGCCCGACGAGAGCATCAAGAATCTCGAAAAGGAAATCGCCACCGATCACGAGCTTTATCTGCCGTTTGATCTGGTGCGTAAGCGCGCGCTGATGATCGCTTTCCCCAACGGGACCAAAGGCCATCTTGACGGGGTGAAAAAGATCGTCGAACACTTCAAGAAGGACGTCACCTATTTTGAGCCGCGCAACGAGCCCAACGGCGGCTCGAACGGCACCAACTTCGTTAAAGACGAGATGATCGATTTCTATAACGCGGTGAAATCGGTCGATCCGGCGTTGAAGGTGATCGGGCCGGGAACGGTCAGCATCGGGCCGGGCGGGAGCGGACTGGGTTTCATTGAGGATTTTCTCAAGGCTGACGGCGCGAAGTACATCGACGGTTTTTCGTTTCACATTTACAACGGCGTGAACGGCGACCTATGGCTGATGCGAAAGACAATGGACGGTCTGACGGAGATGCTCAAGAAGTACAACGCACAGGACAAGGAACTCTGGCAGACCGAGCAGGGATTCTTTGCTTGTGTTTACGGGGACTATCAGCCGCACATCCAGTCGAGATGGTCGATGATGGAGATGATGATCTTTGAGCAGTATGGACTGCCCAAGGAGCACAATCACCTCTGGTACGACGTTAGCCATGGATTCTGGGATTTTCCGACCTGGTGGGAGAACGACGATCGGGGATTCAATCCGGTTGTTCCATTGATGCGGGTGTGGTCGGAAGAATTGTTCGGGACGAAATTCAAGAAGACATACGACATCGGAGCCGTCGGGAACCGGCTTTACTTTGGAAGCCTGTTTGAAGGGGAGAAGAAGCGGTTCGCAGCGTTTATGAGCGCTGGCAGCACCGATGGCAAAATAGAGCTACGCGTGACCGGCGGCGACAAGCTTCATGTCGTTTCCGCCTTCGGCGTGGAATCAGATCTGGCCGTTGCGGGTGGCGTGGCGACATTGCCGGTTCCGGAAATTCCGGTCTATGTGGAACTGGCGGCGGGGCAGAATATAGAAGTTGTGCCACAGGAGTTTGGGGCGAATCTGGCGCGGGCCGAGGGCGTGAAGGTGACGGCGTCAGGCACCGGCGTTCATCCGGTGGACAAGAAGATTCCCAATGGGATCGCGAAGCTGACCAATGGGGAGTTTGAGAACTGGTACTACGCGCAGAAGTTGGAAGCGCAGCCGTGGATGGACGACACGAAGGAGTTTCCGTGCTGGGTGCAGTTGGAGTTTCCGAAGCCGACGGAGATTGGGCGGGTGATCATCTTTGCGCCCACGCCGTGGCAGTGGCAGAGCACGCCCGTGGATTATGAGCTTCAGTACGACGATGCGGGCAAGTGGGTCACGATTGAGCACGTGACCGAGCCGCTGAAAACGTTCAAGGTGCTGTCACCGGCGCTTCGAACGAAGGTGGACAGCTACTTCAGTGACCGGCACATCTTTCAGCATCAGTTCAAGCCGGTGACGACGAGCAAAATCCGTATGTTGGTACACAACACCACATTCGGCGGCGGCGCAACCGAAGAGGTGGCGAAGGCCGGTGGTCAGACCGGCCCGCATCAACTGATGCTTCGCGAGATTGAGGTTTACGGGAAGTAGGCCAGTCTTATTTGGTCGATTGCCAGAGGGCTTTATCTCCTATGACGATGGGCGCGTCCGCGTTGCCGGTGACACGCCACAATGCGCCCGCATCGGCCGGGACTTCCTGGGTTCCGGTGATGCTGGCGGTGGATGTTTTGCCGAACGTGCGGCGCAGCGTGGAGAGGATGTAGACGCCTCCATCGGGCGTGGCACGGAGCACGGCAGGGAGCGGTGAGTTGGCTGGCAGCATGGCATCGGGCACGGCTGCTGCGGCGGTTTCTTTCACATCGAACTGACGGCGGCCATGCACGTCAAAGCAGGCGACGTGGCCGGCAACGTCT
>JBBRHH010000259.1:0-8331 GCA_038222915.1 Tepidisphaerales bacterium | reverse complement strand
TCCCCCACGGCCTGATCTTCGCTGGTCCCATCGGCGTCGGAAAAGCCACCACCGCCCGCGCCCTCGCCGGCCTCTTCCTCTGCGAAAACCCCGCCGACACCACCCCCTGCGGCCGCTGCCCAAGCTGCCGCGTCTTCGCCGCCGGCAACCACCCCGACTACCACGTCATCACCAAAGAGCTCATCCGCTATCACGACAAGACCGGCAAAAGCAAAGGCATCGATCTCTCCATCAACGTCCTTCGCCCCGAGCTCATCGAACCCGCCAACCGCAAAGCCACCATGAACCACGGCAAGGTGTTCATCCTTGAGCAGGCCGACTACATGAACCCGCAGGCCCAGAACGGCATATTAAAAACCCTCGAAGAACCCGCCGGCCGCACCCTCATCAGCCTCATCACCGACCAGCCCGGCGCGCTTCTCCCCACCATCCGCAGCCGCTGCCAGATCGTCCAGTTCGCCGCCCTCCCCGAACCGCTCATCCAGCAGCAAACCCAGAAGTGCGGCTTCGACAAAGACACCGCCGCCATCGCCGCCCACCTCGCCGAAGGCTCTCTGGGATTGGCCATCAAGTGGATCGAAGACGAAGTCATCCCCGCTGCCCGCGACCTCCAGCACCGCCTCGCCAACATCACGGCAGGGGGGTCCGACATCGATCTACCCGACTGGTTCAAAAAGGCCGGGGAAGCTTACGCCGAGAAACAGCTCGAGCGCGACGAGCTCTCCAGTAAAGACCAGGCAAACCGCGAAGGCCTCGCCCTCTATCTCCGCATCGTCGCCCAGACATTCCGCGAAAAGCTCAACAACTCTTCCGACCCCGACGCCCTCGAAAGCTATTGCGCAGCCATCGACGCCGCCATCCAGGCCGAACGCTACCTCGACGCCAACGTCAACGTATCCTTGATTTTCCAGCAGCTCGCGGCCACATTGGAAGCCCTGTTTAGTCGGGCGCACGTCGCATCGCGCTATTGAACCAGATGTCCAACAGTGTGCGATACCGCACCAAGAACGGGATATGTCCTTCATCGATCTCCCTGTCCTCCAGCCGACGCCGGCCCTCAAAGTCCCAACTTCCCTCGTCGTCCGCTACGGCTATATGCGCATGATGGGCGAGTTCGCCTACGACGGCGACACCCGTCCCGGCTGCGGCGCAAAGGTCGTCATCCGCACCCGGCGCGGCACCGAGCTCGCCGAGGTCATGACCACCACCTGCTCCAACGGTGGCTGCGCCAAGAGCATCACCCGCGACAAAATGATGGAGTTCATCGAAAACTCCGGCGGCTCAGAATACCCCTTTACCACCGACGGCAAAGTCCTCCGCATCGCCAACCCGGATGACTACATCGAACAAACCCGCATCGAATCCCTCCGCTCCGAATACGTCGCCACCTGCAAAACGCTTATCCTGGAGATGGAACTTCCCATGAAGCTCGTCGAAGTCGAGCTCATCCTCGGCGGCGAGATGGCCACGTTCTTCTTCATGTCCGAACACCGCGTCGATTTCCGCGCCCTCGTCAAACACCTCGCCACCCGCTTCCGCACCCGCATCAACCTTCACCAGGTCGGCGCACGCGACGAAGCCCGCCTCGTCGCCGATTACGAAACCTGCGGCCAGCACTGCTGCTGCAAACAATTCCTCAAAGTCCTCAAGCCCATCAACATGGGCGCTGCCAAAATGCAGAAGGCCACCCTCGACCCCAACAAAATCAGCGGCCGCTGTGGCCGGCTTAAATGCTGCCTCCGCTACGAAGAGGAAACCTACGAAGACCTCCGCCGCAAGCTCCCGCGCCTCGGCAGCCGCGTCCGCACCGCCGAAGGCACCGGCACCGTCGAAGAGACGATGATCCTCACCCAGCTCGTCCGCGTCCGCCTCGACAACAACAACCGCGCCGTCGCCGTCGCCAACGAAGAACTCGTCGAGCGCGACCTCCCCGCCCTCCGCGAAGACGAACGCCAGCAAAACGATGTCAGATCAGATTCCCCGCGTCCCGGCCCCCGCGACCGTCAGCCGCGCCGCACCAACGAACCCCGCGTCCCCGGCACCTTCCCCCAGCCCCCCGAAGTGTTCACGCCACCCCCGCCCTTGGAAGATCCCGACGGCCCCGAAACCACCGACGTTGCCCCGCCAGAGCCCAAAGGCCCCAACAGCCCCCACAACCCTCCGGCCCAACCCGGCATCGGCTCCCTGGGCCGCCGCCGCCGCAGAGGCAACCGAGGCGGTGGTAGCCCGCCCAGTCAGGATCGCCCGCCCCAGTAGGCTAAACGACCGGCGACAAAATAAACCCGAAATCCTCAGTCGAGTTGTGTCTTCCCAGCCCGACAATCTGCCCCTTGGCATTGATCGACATTGCCTCATCCAGAATCCAGCCAGAACCCGCGGGCAGCAGTGAGTTGAGATTCGTCACCGTCACCTTGGCCCCGGTGATCGTGCAGAGCACCGCCGTCGGATCGGCGCCGGCCGTTTCCACCTTCCCCACAATCTGATTCTTCGAATTGATCGAATTCGGAAGCAGCAGGACGTTACCCGCCAGCGGTTTGATTTCTTTGAAGGTGATTTTTCCGGGCGTGAACGCGCCCCGCACAAACGCGTGCGTCTTGAAATCCTTGCCGATGTAGTCGCCCGTGATAAAGCCCTTGGCGTTGATCGAGTACGCATTGCTGCCGTAAATCCCCGCCGGTGGACCAATGTTCGTAACCGACCACTTGGTTCCCTTTTTGGTCCACATCACCGCGCGGTTGTATAGGTTCGCATCGGAACATTGCCCAACGATCACTCCCGCGTCGTTGATCGCCACGGCCGTGCTGACAGGCTTAATGCCGCCGAATGTATGCGACGAGAGCTTGGGGAGTGCCGTCATAACACCCTTCCCGGCCGCGTTTTTCTGCCAGACAAACGCGGTCTGCCCGGCCTTGAGCGTCCCGCTCAAACCCACAACCTGCCGCTTGTTGTTGATCGCAAATGCGATCGATCCCTTCATCTTGGGAAGCGTGCCGATGCTGGTCGACGTAAATGTATTACCCGCGCCAAGCAAGGCGACAAACGCGTGCGGCGTAAAGCTGGAGTCGTCGGACTGCCCCACAAGGTCCCCCTTGTCGTTAATCCCTTTGGCGAAGTTCAACCCCAGCGTGCCAACACGCAGTGGCGCCTGAAATCCGGGCGCCCCGACCACCGGAAGAAGCTCCGTAGCGTTTCCCAGGCCGCTGTCAGCCTGCGACCCGCCCGTCCCTGAAACCGCGCCATGGGCGTTCACGTCGATACCCGTATTCGTCTCGGCGTTGACCCCAAACGAGGTGCCGCTGTCGAGCCCCAGGTCGCTGATCGTGTACGTCGTCAAAAGCCGACGCGTCTCAAGCGATTCGATGACTGGTCGGTTCGCGCAGACAATCGCCTTTGAAGCATGTTGAACCATGAGCGGCCTCCGGTGAAATGTTGAAGTGGAAGGGGCATTAAAGAGACGGAAGTGACGAAGGCACGCGGTTGCAATACATGGAAGATGACTGCAATGGCGCATGTAACTCAGCAACCATAACTTATCACAAAAATGCGTCTATGTCCAATAATTAAGGGGAGCACTTGACTTGATCGCAGATTTATCGAACCAAATTCACGATTATCCGCCCCCCACAGCCTCATGAGCATTCCCCAGCGCATACCGTCGCTCACCCCCCTGAATGTCCACATCGCCACCCCATATGCCAGGCCGAAAAATATGATCAGCAACAGCTGCGCAATTGCTTGCTAAATCATTGTGTAACACGTCAGCAGGAAAGTTCCGAACGGGAAGGATCATTCGTGAATAAATCACTCGCGGGCAACCAAACCCGACGCTGGGATCATTGTTGGCCGACCATCGCGCTGGCTCTGGGTTTCTTTTCCGCCAATGCCCCCGCTGCCGATCCGCCGTCCGCGCCGGAGGCGACGCCCAACGCCCAGATCGTCCAGGTCCTCGTCGCTGGAAAAGCAGGAGTGCCCGCGAGCTTTGATCCTTCTCAGCTCTTCTCGATCGGCGATTTTTTCTACGCGGTCGGTCCCTCCCGGAAACCCTCGATTCACTATTTCAAGCGAGATGCGTCAAGCGGCCTGGTCGAGTGCGTGGGCACCGTCCCTGCTGCGGATCAAGACTACAACAGCACCGCATCCTGCACGGTCGGCGGCCGCCTCTATATTCTCCTGACACACTGGGCCAACAATGCGATCGACAACAAGATCGTCTGGTTTGACATCGACAACAAGACAGGAAAGCCCGAGCAAAAGGGGATCACCGAGAAGCTCACCTGGAACGATCGTCCCGGACATTCCGAGTCCACCTTCTGGGGCAGAATCATCGTTGCCGGCATCGAGTCAAAAATCATTTACGTCACGACCGACCGCGCCATCCTGAGTTTCACGATCGATGCCGACGGCAAGCCCGTCCCGGCCGGCCAGCTCGCGGACAAAGCGATCGGCGAGTATGCGCTTGCCACGCCGGACGGCAAATGGCTGTACACCATGACCCACAAGCCGGCTCCGGCCATTGCCTGCGTCGAATGTAGGCCCGACGGCGCGATGGAGCTCAAGCACGTAGTCAAACTCGACCCGAAGTGGGCAGTTCCGAACACCACCACGGAATTCTCCATGTCCATGACCCCCGACGGCCAATGGTTGTATGCCGGCGACTGGAATGGTGCCGGCGACGAAGTGGACAAAGCCGACATAAGCACAACCAACTCCTATCTCGCCGTCTTGAAACGCGACCCCGCAACGGGCGCGTTGAAGTTGGACGATTCGGGCTGCGGAAACGATTCGACCCGCCCGGACCTGAAGTTGGCCAACTCCCGTCAGCTCCGCCTCGTGTTCAGTCCCGACGGCGCAACCGGCTTCGTCAGCACGGCCTCAGGAAGTGTGCTGCGCTCGTTTGAGCGAAACGTGAACACAGGCCGCATTGGCCCGATCGCCGAGTTTCCGGAGTGGGACACGCGGCGGCTTGAAACCCGCAGCCTTTGGCTCGATGCCGAAAAAGGATTCTTGTATGGCGCTAGCGGCAGGCCGTTCGGTCACGGTGCGAACAGCGTTGGCTTAGAGACACACGGCATGTGGGTTGCCAGCGTCGGCAAGGCGCGCGAACCCCGTGGGCCGGCGATTGTGCCGGTCCTCACCGCCGACAAGGTCGCATCAGGACCAGCCGCCGCAGCCGACTGGCCCCACTGGCACGGCCCCACCGGTGACTTGAAGAGCCCCATGCGCCCGATCCTCAAAGACTGGACCAACGGCCTGAAAAAGGTTTGGGAGGTGCGTGGGCTGAGCCCCGGCGCTCACACCTGGTCGATGCCGGCCATCCAGGGAAACCGGCTCGTCGTCAGCGGCCGACACGGCTTCCTCGATCAGTTTTTCTGCTTCGACGCCGACCGAGGCGGTGCGCCGCTCTGGGTCGCCGAAATCGAGGGCGGCGAAGCAGGTCATTTTGATTGGGGATCCGGTTCGCACGCGATGGCCTCGATTGATGGCGACAGAGTCTTCGTCTCCGACCTGCAGGGCATCGCGGCGGCGATCTCAATGGCCGACGGAAAAATCCTCTGGAAGAAAAGCCTCGGCGGCGGGATGTTTACCAGCAGCCCGCTCGTTTACGACGATCTGGTCATCTACGCCGGCGGAAGCAACTATTGGCACGGATTCCCCACCATCGCTCTTCACAAAGAGACCGGCGCTGTGGCCTGGACGTACGGCCAAAGGTGCCATTCCAACTCATCTCCCATTCTCGCGAAGATCAACGGGCGCGATCAGATCCTCCATCTCGAAGCCAAGTCGCTTTTCGGCCTCGACCCCCGCACCGGAGCCGCCCTCTGGACCTTCCAGACGCGCAGTATGGAAGAAAAGAACCCCGAAGGCGGCCCGATCCAGACCCCTCTGGTGGATGGAAATATCATTTATTCCGGCTGGTCCGATTGCCCGACTGTTCAAGTCGAGGGCGACTCCGCTAAAGAGTTGTGGACGCGTTTCACCGGCGCAAAAACCAGAATAGCCACCAGCTCCGGCACCGCGATCAGTGACGCGGTTTTGATCGACGGCTACATGTACCATTTTGTCGGCAATGGGTCTGGTTATGCCAACGCGCCGCAGGGCTCGCTGGTCTGCACCGAGTTCAAGACGGGAATCGTCCAATGGATGGCGGGCATCGGAAACGGCACCCTGATCGTTGTCGATGATTGCCTGCTCTGTCTCACCTACGCCGGCGATCTGCTGCTGGTGGATCCGACGCCCGCGAAGTTCACCAAACGCACGGAAATCAAGGCCTTCGTCACGCGCGACCCATGGATCAACCGTCAGGCGGCCAAATTAAACGAATCCGACAAGGACCATTCCAACGGCGATCTCGATTACGCTCCGTGTTGGGCACCGCCGGCCGTCGCGCGCGGCAAGCTGTACATCCATTACAGCAACCGCCTGACCTGCTACGACCTGACGCCCCCCTGAGGAGATGCGCGATGTGGACCCGAATCGCACACCTGAGCCGCCTCCTGCCGGTCGTATACGCCGCGGTGGCACTCCTTCTCGCAAACCATGGTGGCGCTCAAACACTTCCTGCCCCCGCAACGCATCCCACCGAGGCAGTGGCGCCGGCCGTTCCCGGATGGGCGAAAAACTGGCCTCAGTTCCGCGGCCCATCAGGCGATGGGCGCGCTGCCGATGATGCGGATCCGCCAGCCAGGTTCGATCTCGCGAAGCACACGCGCTTCAGTACCGTCTTGCCCGATCGCGGCCGCAGCTCACCCATTCTCTGGGCCGATCGCATCTATCTCACGGGCGACAATACCTCTGTCATGGCACTCGATCGCACCACCGGGAAACTGCGGTGGAACTGCAAGCTGCCCGCTCCCACATCGGCCATCGATCCGGACAAAAAAGACGAGAATGCAAAAGCGACCGGCTGCGCCGTACCCACCCCCGTCACCGATGGCCATTTCGTCTACGCCTTCTTCGCCAACGGCATGCTGGCCTGTGTTGATTCCGAAGGCAGAAAGATCTGGGCGCGGCAAATCATTGATGGCGGTCCGAAGAACAGCTACGGCTTGGCTGCGAGCCCCGTTCTGTGGGACGATCTTCTGATTCAGGTCGTCGATTGCGGTTCGGAACCCAGCGACAACGGGTCATTCGTGGTGGCGGTGCGGGCCAAAGATGGCACGCAGGTCTGGCGAAAAGAACGTGCGGTCAGCTCGTCCTGGACCACGCCGGCGATCCTTCGCGGCCCCGGCGGGGATGTGATTGTCACCACCGCGCCGCCCCTGATTATTGCTTACGATCCGCGCACCGGCGACGAGCGCTGGCATGCGAAAGGTTCGTCCGACTCCGAATTGTCCACTTCGCCAATGCCGTGCGCCGATGGAGTGATCGTACTCGCGGCCGCCGACGGCTTAAGCGCCTTCAAGGCCGGCGCAAAGGATGATCAAAGCAAGTCCGGCCGGTTGTGGGCCTCCGAAGTCCCCCTCCCCAGGGTCTCCAGCCCAGCGGGCGGCAACGGACGTTGCTATTTGGCGGCCGACGGCGGCCTGACATGCGTCGATACCGCCAACGGCAAGCAAGTGTGGGACCTGGACCTCGACGGCGACTTCTGGGCCTCGCCCGTCGTGGCCAAAGACCGCATCTACGCCATCAGCCGCAACGGCACGTTGTTCGTCGTCTCAACCGCCGGCAAGAAACTGGACACGGTCCGGCTGAACGCAGACGTCCAGGCCACACCCGCGATCGCCGAAGGATGCATCTACATCCGCACCAGCGACAAACTCCTGTGCCTGGGCTCGCCATAAGCACACGCTACTCCAAAGAGGGCTGCACCCGACGACCGGGCCGACCGTCCCTTCTCCTTCAACCCCGTGCACCCGTCACCTTGCCTGGCCCTCATCGCACCAGATTGACAATCATCCGTCCCACGGCCTCATAAGCACTTCCCAGCGCATCCCGCCGCAAAAACGTCGGCGGCTGCCCCGGGTCCCCAATAAACGGCCTTAGCGTCCACCCCATCTGTATCCCCACAAACGCATAAATCACCAGCCACAACCGCATCAGCCAACGGTGTACCGGATTCCGCTCGATCAATGGCCTGTAATGGCGTCGCAATAACAGCTGCGCCGCAAGGCTCGCCACCCCAAACGCGGCCGCATTGAACAAAATCGCCGCCTGATAATTATCGCATGACGTGTACCAAAAGAGAGTAAACGGCGCAAGCGCCACCAGCACCACCGTCAGCCCCGCCTGCGTCGCCATCAGCGCCCGCAACGACTCCCCAAAATCCGCCCGCACCCCCAGCAGTGAATTCAACACAAAGAAACTTGGGATGGCCAGCAGAAATGTCACCAG
>JBBRHH010000258.1:0-8353 GCA_038222915.1 Tepidisphaerales bacterium | reverse complement strand
CTTCGCCCACCATTGCAGCCATCCCAAACACATTCATCCTGATGGAGCGACAGCGACTGACGGATCTGGCAGGACCCGCGATACGCCCCCACCAACCTCAATATTTCTTCCGCCATTCTGCCTTCTGCACTCTGAAATCTGCATTCCCCGGCGCGGTCGGTTACTGGTCGGTTAGTGGTCGTTTGCTAGTCGGTCACAGGTCGGTTGATGGTCGATTGGTGGTCGGTCACAGGTCGGTTGGTGGTCGGTTAGTGGTCGGTTTGAAACGACCATCCGCCACCCCCGCCTCGACCCAATCAATAGCCAAACAAGCACTTACGAAAAACCACGGCCTTCAAACCGACATCCAACTCAATTGCGCGCAATTGTTCCACCAACCAGCACCCACCATTCAGTCCCCGACAATCCAGCTTCTCAGATCCATTCCAATCCGACCTCTTCGGCCAATCCGCCGCCGCGGCCGGAGCCCAGTTCGCACACGCCCCAATCAACCGCTTGCCAAAAACTTCCCGATTCCGCCCGATGCTGGTAGATTCACGGCCCGTCTCGAGGCCTCTCCAGCACAAATGCAAACGAGGATGTTCATGTTTACTTCGTGCAGATTCCTGCAGTGTCTAACCGTCGCCGTTCTTCTATCCCTGAGCGCATGCGCGTTCGCCGACGACAACAAGCCCATCGCGCCGCTCGGCAAGGACGGCAAGCCCCTCAATTTCGACTTCGAAGATGGAACCCTGAAGGACTGGACCGCCACCGGCACCGCCTTCGACAAGCAACCCATCAAGGGCGACACCGTCTTTCCCCGGCGGAACCAGCATTCCAACCACCACGGCAACTATTGGATCGGCGGATTCGAACTCCTCGGCGACGACGCGGTCGGAACGCTGACCTCCATTCCGTTCAAGGCATCGCACCGCTGGGCCAGCTTCCTCTTCGCCGGCGGCACCTGGGCCGAGACGCGCGTCGAGCTCGTCACCGCCGACGACAACAAGGTCTTCTTCAAAAGCAGCGGCGCTGAAGACGAGACATTGCGGCCGGTCATCGTCGATCTGGAAAAGCAGCTCGGTAAGGACATCATCATCCGGCTCGTCGACGACCGGAAGGGGGGCTGGGGCCATGTAAACTTTGACGATTTCGAGTTCTACGAGCAACGCCCAAAGATCAACAACGAGATGGCCGCCGCCGCGCCACTCGTTCACGATGAATTCAAGTTCGCCGGCCTCACCCCGGAAAAGGCAGCCGAGGCGATGACCCTGCCCGAAGGTTTCAAGGCCCAGCTTTTCGCTGGCGAGCCCGACGTCGTTCAACCCATCGCATTCACCATCGATTCGCGCGGCCGCATCTGGGTCGTCGAAGGCATGACCTACCCCGTGCGCGCCCCCGAAGGCAAAGGCCAGGATCGCATTCTGGTGCTGGAGGATGAGAAGGGCGACGGCCATTTCACCAAGCGCACCGTTTTCATGGAAGGGCTGAACCTCGTCAGCGGCATCGAGGTGGGCTTCGGCGGCGTCTACATCGGCGCGGCCCCGTATCTCATGTTCATCCCGGCCGACATAAACGCCGACACCCCGAAGCCGTCAGGCGATCCGCAAATCCTGCTCGACGGCTGGGGCCATCACGACACCCACGAAACCCTCAACACATTCTGCTGGGGCCCCGACGGCTGGCTCTACGGATGCCACGGCGTCTTCACGCAATCCGACGTCGGCAAGCCGGGCACTCCTCCCGCCGACCGCGTGCACGTCAACTGTGGCGTCTGGCGCTATCACCCCACCCAGCATATTTTCGAGCTCTTCTCCGAAGGTACCAGCAACCCATGGGGCGTCGACTTCGACGACCACGGCCAATGCATCATCGAAGCCTGCGTCATCCCGCATCTCTGGCACATGATCCAGGGCGGCCACTACCAGCGGCAGGGTGGCGATCACGACAACAAGTTCGTCTTCGACGACATCAAGACCATCGCCGATCACCTGCACTACGCCGGCAGCGGCGGCCCGCACGCGGGCAATGGCAAGTCTTCGTCGGCCGGCGGCGGTCACGCCCATGCCGGATTCATGTGCTATCTCGGCGGAAGCTGGCCGGCCGAATACACCGGCCAATACTTCATGAACAACATCCACGGCGCACGCATCAACGTGGATGTGCCCGAGGCCAAAGGCTCCGGCATCGTCGGCCACCACGGCAAGGATTTCATCCTCTTCAACGATCAGTGGAGCCAGATCATCAACCTGCGCTACGACCAGGATGGCTCGATGTACATGATCGACTGGTACGACAAAAACCAGTGCCACAGCAACGACGCCAAGGCCCACGACCGCACAAATGGCCGGGTGTTCAAGGTCGTCTACGGTGATACGAAAACGACAAAAGTCGACCTGTCGAAGCTCAGCGATGCCGAGCTGGTCAAACTCCAACTCAGCAAAAACGATTGGAACGTGCGCACGGCCAGGCGCGTCCTGCAGGAGCGCCAGGCGCTCGGCAAGCTGACGCCGGACGCGAACAAGTCGCTGGTCGACATCCTCCAAAACAATCCCGATGAAAGTCGCAAGCTCCGCGCCCTCTGGGCCCTCAATTGCACGGGCGGCCTCACGCCCGAACTGCTCGCCCAGCAACTCAAGAGCGACAAGCAATTCGTCGTCGCCTGGGCGATCCAGCTCCTGACCGAAGGCAAGACCGCGTCGGCCGGCGTCGTCCAGGAATTCGCGAAGCTCGCCAAGGACAGCCCCTCGGCCGTAGTTCGCCTCTACCTCGCCTCCGCCATGCAGCGCCTGCCATTCGAACAACGCTGGGACGTCGTCACAAACCTCGTCTCCCATGTCGAAGACGCCGACGATCACAATCTCCCGCTGATGGACTGGTACGCCCTCGAACCCCTCTGCCCGAAGGATCCGGATCGCGCCCTGGCACTGGCGGCGCAGTCGAAGTTGCCCCGCATGCTCTCATTCGCCGTCCGCCGCATCAGCGGCAGTGAAGGCGACGTCATCCCGCGCCTGGTCAAGGCGCTCGGCCAGGCCGACGACGCCGGCCGCCAGTTGGAAATCCTCCGCGGCATTCGCGAAAGCCTGCGCGGCCAACGCGCCGTAGAAATGCCCAAAGAATGGAAAGAGATCGAACCGAAACTCGCCAAGAGCAGCGATGCGGCCGTCCGGGCGCAGTCGAGTGGCCTTGCCGTCACCTTCGGCAGCGCGGATGCGATTGCCGCCGCACGCACGCTGATTGTGGACGGCAGACGCGCCTACGCTGACCGCCAGAATGCACTCGACTCACTGCTGGGGATCAAAGATGCGGCGCTGGTCGAGACCTTGCAGAAACTATTGGTCGATCCCCCGATGCGCGGTCCAGCCCTTCGCGGGCTGGCAGCGTACGACGATCCCAATACGGCCAAAGCAATTCTAACGGCCTACGCGAGCTTTACGCCGGCGGAGAAGAAGGACGCGCTTTCGACGCTCGCATCCCGGCTTTCGTCGGCCAAGGAACTACTCGGCGCGATCGGATCAAACGCGGTCGCGTCAAAGGACGTCTCGGCCGACGTCGTCCGGCAACTGCGTTCATTGAAGAATGCCGACATCGATGCCCAGGTTGCAAAAGTGTGGGGCGTTCTCCGCGAGAGCCCCGAAGATAAGAAAGCGCGCATCGCGCAGTTAAAGACTCTGTTGCAGACCGCCAAGGCCACGGATGATCCATCGCGCGGCCGTCGTTTATTCAGCAACAACTGCCAGCAGTGCCATTCGCTATACGAGACGGGCGGCCACGTCGGTCCCGATCTCACCGGATCCAACCGCGCCGACCTGGATTACCTCCTGGAAAATGTCGTGGACCCGAACGCCGTCATCCCCAATGACTATCGCACGACCGAAATCGAAACCAAGGATGGCCGGGTCGTTCTCGGCATCATCAAGCGCGAGGACGACAAGTCCCTCACAATCGTTATGCCCAACGAAGACCTCGTCCTGCCCAAGAACGAGATCAAGGAGCGCACCCTGCGCACGATGTCCATGATGCCCGAAGGCCTCCTCGACAGCCTTCCCGAGCAGGACATCCGCGACCTCGCCGCCTATCTCCGCGGCAAAGCCCAGGTGCCGATCGCACCGTAGAGAATCAGCGTGGAGCCCGACCCCCACAACCTCGCCGCCGGCATCAAGCAAAAGGCGCGCGAGCTAGGCTTCGATCTCGCCGGCATCGCCCCGGCCGAGCCGTCGGCCTATCGAGACTACCTGCGCCACTGGTTAGACGACGGCCAGGCCGGCACCATGGACTACCTCGCCAAACGCTTCGAAGAGCGCACCGACCCAACCGTCTACGTCCCCGGCGCACAAAGCGTAATTAGCCTCGCAATGAACTATCACGTCCCCCTCGATCCACTCCCGCCAGACGACCAAAAGCATCACGGAAAAATCGCCCGCTACGCCCTCGGCGACGACTATCACGAAACTATCAAAGAGCGCCTCCACCAACTCGCCGACTGGATGCGCACCCAAGCGCCAGGCGCGACCACCCGCGCCGCCGTCGACACCGCCCCGCTCATGGA
Organism: Tepidisphaerales bacterium; assembly: GCA_038222915.1. Taxonomy (GTDB): domain Bacteria; phylum Planctomycetota; class Phycisphaerae; order Tepidisphaerales; family Tepidisphaeraceae; genus JBBRHH01. The sequence goes on along the minus strand of JBBRHH010000258.1, from coordinate 3,825 downwards.
AAAGGAACTGGCCGGCCGCGCCGGCGTCGGCTGGGTCGGCAAAAACACCTGCCTCATCAACGAGCGCATCGGCTCCTGGCTTCTCCTCGGCGAAATCGTCACCACGCTAAAACTCCCCCACGACGAGCCCGCAGTCGACCGCTGCGGCACCTGCCGCCGCTGCATCGACGCCTGCCCAACCGACGCCATCACCGAACCCTACAAGCTGGATGCAAGGCGCTGCATTTCCTACCTGACGATTGAGCTCCGCGAAGAGATCCCCGCCGAATTTCATCATTCCCTTTCCGGCTGGCTCTACGGCTGCGATATTTGCCAGGACGTCTGCCCCTGGAACGGCCGCGCGCCCACCGCCACCGACCCCGCCCTTCGCCCGCGCTTCCCCACCGGCACCATCGACCTGCGCGAGGTTCTATCCTGGTCGCAGGACGACTACCGCACGAAGCTCCGCGGCTCGGCCATGAAGCGCGTCAAGCTCCCCGTCCTCCAGCGCAACGCCCGGCTGCTCACTTGAGCCTCCTACTGAAACAGTTACAACATGCCCATGCAACCTCGCTTTACGCTCCCATGCGCTCTCGCGTTATTAACAACCGTCGCCACCTTCGCCGACCCGGCAACAAAACCCTCCACCCAGCCCGCCGCGACGCAGTCGGCGCCGATCACCCACATCGTAGTCTGCTGGCTGCGAACCCACGGCGACAACGACGCCCGCCAGAAGCTCGTCGACGCATCCAAGTCGATGAAACAAATACCAGGAATACAAAACATCACCGTGGGCGTCCCGCTCCCATCCACCCGGCCATCAAATGTCTCAGACTACGATCTCGCGGTAGTAATCACCTTCGCCGACGCCCAGGCCCTGGCCGACTACGCAAAAAACCCACTCCACCAAAAGCTCGTGGCCGAAGTCCTCAAGCCCCTCGTGCGGGAATACAAGGTGTACGACGTGGAGAATCGGTAGGGGTTATAGGCGGGGCGGCACTCGGAGATAAAGTGAACATGTCGAATGATGAGCTATCTTCCCCATTGGAAAAATTTGGACAGTTCGTGATGCACCACCTTCGCGACGGCGGCATGGATTTCTTCCAGATATTGTCTGAGGGGAAATGGAAGGCTCCGGCGTTGCAACAATTGCAACTAGATCTAGCGGGGATGCCGGCCGCTCAACGCTCCATTGCGCGACAATGTGTTCAACAAGCGGTGGACAACGCAATCCATAACTTCCTGTTTGCACTACAGGAGTCGCAGGATCGAGGGACTGGCATCATTGTCATGGTGGATGGCGACAATGTCGCGGCCAAAAGTGACGGCCTGCATGGCGAGGTCTTTACTGAAGATGGGTGGCAGGCGAGGTATAGCAAGTACGGCCAAGCGTGAGCGGCGCGTGGCCGTATCTCCAGTGAATCACCCATGCTTCTCACCCTCGTCGTTCTCATCCGCATCATCGCCAACCCGTTCTCCAACGTCTTCCAGAAGATGTTGACGCGTCGAGCCGCCGACCCGCTCTTTGTCATCCTCCTCGTCCATGCTCTCCTCTCAGCCATTTGCCTTCCCGTTGTGGTCTTTCTCGCCTCGCATTTCCTCTTCCATCTCTCGTACGCGTTCTGGCTGAACATGGCGGCCGTTGCCGGTCTTACCGTCGTCGGCAATGCACTGCTTGTGCAGGCCGTAAAGTTGTCCGACCTTTCGGTCCTCGGCCCTGTTAACGCCTACAAGTCAATCATCAGCCTCATTCCCGGCATCCTTCTTCTTGGCGAGTTTCCTCGAGCGACGGGCCTGGCCGGCATGGGGCTCATCGTGGCCGGCAGCTATTTCATCGTCGACAAATCCGTAACCGATCCCAAACGCAACGTCTTCGTCCGCTTCTTCACCGAGCGCGGCGTTCAGTATCGATTCGCGGCCATGGCACTCGCAGCCGTGGAGGCCGTGTTCCTCAAACGCGCGCTCCTCACCTCATCTGCAACAATCACTTTCATTTTCTGGGCCATTCTCGGCTTCGCCGCCGCCGCTTGCATCGCGGTCCTGACCGTCTTCCAGAATGACATTCGTCCGGACCTGCGCACCGCCGCCGCGAACAAGCGAACCTATTTGTCACTCGCCATATCCACCGGCCTCATGCAACTCTGCACCATCATCGTGCTCGGCGGTTTCCAGGTCGGCTATGCCCTGGCCCTTTTCCAAACATCGGCCCTGCTCAGCGTGTTTCTTGGCCACAGGATTTTTAAGGAACCCAATATCCTCGAACGGCTCGCCGGATCGGTCGTCATGGTGGCGGGTGCCGTACTGATCGTGCTTGAGCATTCGACTAATGGATGATCCTCCCTATATTCATCCCGCCCCCGGCAAAAAAATCATGTCCACCTACAAAGCCATCCCCGCCTACTACGACCCCGAATACGGCCATTACGACATGCTCCGCCGCGACGTGCCGCTGATGCTCAGGCACATGCCCCGGCGCCGCCAGAAAGTACTGGAGTTGGCCGTCGGCACCGCCCGCGCCGCCATCACCATCGCCAAGGCCGGCCATCACGTCACCGGCGTAGATTACGACCCCGAGATGATTGAGATTGCCGCCAAGAAACGCGACGCGGCCGGTCTGTCCGAAATGAATCTCACCCTCCGCCAGGCCAACCTTCTGCGCCTGAATCTCAACGAACAGTTCGACTGGATCTGCCTGCTCTTCAACACCTTTCTCAACTTCACGACGCTCAAGGATCAGGATGCGGTCCTGAGCGGCGTGGTTCGGCACCTGAAACCAAAAGGCCGGTTCTGGCTCGACATCTTCCAGCCGAATCTCTCGCTCATCGCCGAAGAAGCGTCCATCGATCTCGATCCCTTCGTCTTCTACGTCCCTGAACTGGATCGAACCGTCTTCAAGGTGACCGATGTCCATCGCGATCCGAGTGCCCAGCTCCAGCGGATCACCTTTCGATATGGCTGGTTCGACGCCAACGGCCGCGCGCACACGGATGAGCGGCAGTTTGATCTCACCTTTATGTTTCCGCGCGAGCTTCAACTGCTGCTGGAGCGACACGGCCTGAAGATTGAGCATTTCTACGGCGACTATGACGCCAGCCCGCTCGACGCCGATTCGCCCCGCATGATTGTGCAGTGCAAGCGCGCCTGAACTTGGGTTGCACCGCAATCGGCCATAGAATCTCCAGTTGCACTGTACGAACAATTGAACCTGTTGGAGATCGTCATGAGCCAATCGCCGTCCGCCACCCAGCCGCCCGCCACCGCCACATCCGGACGTCCCGCCGCGGCCGCCGGGCCCGCGGTGCAACGCCAGTTCGTCAACTTCAGCTTCTACAAGCTGGACCCCGCCTTTCGCCGCCTGAGCGCACAGGACAAAGAGGCCGCCCGCGAAGAATTCATCACCACTCTCAAGCCGCGCCCCGGCCTCATCTGTCTCAGCTACAGCACGGCCGGCCTGCGCCCCGATACCGATTTCCTCCTCTGGCGCATCGCGGGCGCAACCGACGATTTTCAGGCACAGACCGGGTCCATCAACAAGACCCGCCTGGCCGGCTACCTGACCACGCCGCATTCGTTCGTCGCCATGACCAAGCGCAGCATGTACGTCGACAAACTCGACCCTTTCCACACCGCGGAGAGCCGCACCCACATCATCCCGGGCAAGCGGAAGTACCTCTTCATCTATCCCTTCGTGAAAACCCGCGACTGGTACCTACTGCCGCACGAGACACGCCAGGAAATCATGGACGCGCATATCAAGGTGGGCAACGAATACCCGACCATCAAGCTCAACACCACGTACAGTTTCGGCCTCGACGATCAGGAATTCGTCGTCGCGTTTGAAACTGA